>JBGVLO010000233.1:0-1873 GCA_045124315.1 Lachnospiraceae bacterium | reverse complement strand
CGCCAAAGAACCGCCGGCACTGGATAAAATGGACATGAAAAGACTGCTTGAAAACAGTGGAGTTAAGACGGAAGTATTAAAGGAGTTTGACCAGCATTTTGAAGAAATGGCACCAAAAGAAACCAAGCCTATATTTATGGCGGCTTCCGTGGCAAGTACCAAAAGTTTTGAAATTAAGACCCCGGATGTAGTGGTAAAAGTAAATCCGGAAAGAACGGATTTAGTGGAAACAAGAGTCATTGATGGAAGAGAGTACTTGATGATTGAAGTAAATGACAGTGTTGAGATTAACGGGATTCAGGTGAAGGGTTCCACTGCGCGCCTGGAGGAAGATGAGTCTATGGAAGAGTAGCAAGTTACTATTACCAAATCTGGTTACTGTTATTACATATCTCATAGCAGAATATTATTGACGAAATTCATGGGATGATTTATCATATTTATGCGAGATGATTTATGTTTGTGGCGATGTATAAAATGCATCAAAAATTGTTGTGTGCCATGAAATGAGTGACTGCAATCCTACTGATTTTAAATTATGGATCATTCAAGGTTATCATCAGGGAAAAATATAAAATAAGAAAAGATTATCAAAATTAGAGATTTGGAAACTCGATGTGGACTTGTCCGCCTTGTTTTCTTATTACAATAGAAATGGAGATACGAAAATGAGAATTAAAAACTTAATCGGAGACAGATTTAAAGAAAGACCATCCGACTGTGTTATTGACAGTCATGCACTTATGGTACGTGGTGGTTACATGAAATATGTAGCGAATGGTATTTATTCTTTATATCCACCGGCAAAAAGAATTACAAAGAAGATAGAAAATATCATCCGTGAAGAAATGGATGCCATTGATGGACAAGAAGTGATGTTTCCGGTTGTGTTGCCGGGAAGTCTTTGGGATAAGTCCGGAAGATATGACAGCGTAGGAGAGGAATTATTACGTTTTAAGGATAGAACCGGTTCCAGAATGGTACTAGGTATGACCCATGAAGAAGCAGCAGTACATCTGGTAAAGGAATATGCGAACAGCTATGCAAAATATCCATTTATGATTTACCAGATTCAGACCAAATTCAGAGATGAAGCAAGACCAAGAGCAGGTTTGATTCGTGTTCGTGAATTTACCATGAAGGATGCTTATTCCTTCCATACTTCTCAGGAAGATTTGGAAGATTATTATGATAAATGTTATAAGGCATATCACCGTATTTTTGCAAGATGTGGTGTGCCGGAAGTAGTTGCAGTTGCTTCCGATTCCGGTATGATGGGCGGAAATGTATCCCATGAATATATGCTTTTGACTCCAGTAGGAGAAGATTCCATTGCCATTTGTAAGGAATGTGATTACAGAGCCAATATGGAAGCAGCAGAAAGCATCATTCAAAATGAACCAAAGATTGGACTGGCAGAATTAACAGAAGTAGAAACCAAGGGCGTTACTTCTATTGAAGAAGTAAGTGCGTTCCTAAAGGTACCAACAGAACATACCTGTAAGGCAGTGGTATATCAAAAGAATTCCGATGACAGTTATGTAGTAGTATTTATTCGTGGAGATTTGGATATCAATGAAGCCAAATTGACGAAGTTAATCGGGGATAACATTCATCCGGCAGTGATTACAGAAGATTGTGGTCTGGTTGCAGGATTTATCGGACCTAAGGGAATTACAGAAAATGCTAAGGTGATTTTTGATGCTTCCTTAAAGGGAATTGATAACTTTGTGGTAGGAGCTAACAAGGTAGATTACCATATGACAGGATTTAACATGGAACGTGATTATGGCAGCGTGGAATATGTGGATGTTGCTAAAATTATGGAAGGTGGAATCTGTCCTTGCTGTGGTAAGAAGTCCATTACCATTTC
>JBGVLO010000232.1:0-1500 GCA_045124315.1 Lachnospiraceae bacterium | reverse complement strand
CTGCATTGTGTGAAAAGGCTTGTACTTGTGGTCTTAATGGCGATGCAGTTTCTGTAAAAGAAAATGAAAATAGCATTGTAGAATATGGCTATGCAAATGATTTAATTGTAGCGCAGCCTCCAAAAGTTCGCACAGGTAAGAAGGTTGCGGTGATTGGTTCCGGTCCGGCAGGACTTGCGACTGCAGATCAGCTTAATAAAAGAGGCCATCATGTTACTGTATTTGAAAGAGAAGACCGTCTGGGTGGTCTTTTGATGTACGGTATCCCTAATATGAAGTTGGAAAAAAATGTAATTGAACGAAGAGTGAAAATTATGGAAGAAGAAGGCGTGGAGTTTAAACTTAGCACAGATGTAGGTGTGGATGTAAATGCAGCAGATATTTTAAAAGAATATGACAGTGTTGTACTTGCCTGCGGAGCTTCTAATCCAAGAAATATTGAAGTGCCTGGAAGAGATGCAAATGGTATTTACTTTTCAGTAGATTTCTTAAAATCTACTACAAAGAGCCTTCTTGCCACACCTTCTCTAAAAGAAGGCAGCTATATTAGTGCAAAAGGTAAGAATGTAATGATTATCGGTGGTGGTGATACTGGTAATGACTGTGTTGGTACATCTATTCGTCACGGTGCAAAATCAGTGACTCAACTTGAGATGATGCCAAAGCTTCCGGATGAGAGAGCAGAGAACAATCCTTGGCCGGAATGGCCACGTGTCAGCAAGACAGATTATGGTCAGGAAGAAAACATTGCAGTATTTGGTCAGGACCCTCGTATTTATCAGACAACTGTTAAAGAGTTTGTAAAAGATAAGAAGGGAAATGTAACAAAAGCAATTTGCGTAAAATTAGAGAGTGTATTTGACAAAAAAGCTGGTCGCAACATTATGAAAGAAGTAGCGAACAGTGAATTTGAAGTAAAAGCAGACTTAGTGCTTATTGCAGCCGGTTTCTTAGGAACACAGAATTATATTGCAGATGCATTTGGAGTAAAGCTTAACCAGAGAACAAATGTAGAGACAGCCTGTGGCTCTCACGCAACAAATGTGCAGAATGTATTTGTTGCAGGCGATATGCATAGAGGGCAGTCTTTGGTTGTATGGGCAATCCGTGAAGGAAGAGATGCAGCCAGAGAAGTAGATGAGCATTTGATGGGATACACAAATTTACAATAAAAAAATGCCGTTCTTGACAAAAAGAAAAAAGAGGGCTACTATGAGAAAGAACTATTTTTCAAAAGAAGGATAGTTCTTTCTTGCATTTTTTTGGAAAATTTTGTTAGGTAAAACAAAATTTAATATTTAGAAATTTGCATGAATAGTTAGAAGAATGCTTAAGCTACTTCTGAAACAGTACATACAATTTTATTTGGTAAGGAGAATACAATGAAAAGAAGAATTATAGCTGGACTACTTATTCTCATGTGTTGCTTTTCTTTGGGTTGTTCAAAAGACAAAGAGGAAACAGATATGGTGACAGTTGCACCGACAAAGCGACCAAAAG
>JBGVLO010000231.1:0-1628 GCA_045124315.1 Lachnospiraceae bacterium | reverse complement strand
TTACCGGAGCAATATCAAAAATAACTTTGAATTCAGAGTTCTCATAAATAGTTGCAGATGGGATAGTACCTTTCACGATACTACAAAATATACATCCATCCATTTCTTCGTCCTCCATTCTTTTCCCATTGTCCGAATCCTCATCAATGGGATATCCTATCTATTTTAATATAAAATCACCCTGATTGCAAGAGTTCGCTGAAATTTCATGTTACTGTTCACTTAGATGCTATACCAAAACAACACCTAACGTAACCTTTTCACCGTTAATGTTCCATTCTTTCGAAATTTCAGTGGTTGTATCATATTCTACCGAAGCCGCTAATACATCCCCTTTAATTTCCTCTTCATTCTTCTTTACCAACTCTGCAATCTTGTCATTTCCAGATACAAATACCTTAATTTTATCTGTTACCACAAAATCAGTATCTTTTCTCATAGTCTGGATTTTGGAGATAATTTCACGAACAAATCCTTCTTCAATCAGTTCCTCTGTAAGCTCTGTATCCAACACCACCGTTACATCGCCTTCCTGCTTTGTAACATAACGGCCGGACTGTGCAGTTTCAATTAACAAGTCATCTCTTGTAAGTTCCACATTTACTCCATCCACATCGAATGCAATCATTCCCTTTTCATTCAGGTCTTTCATTGCCTTTGCACTATCGATATTGGTTAAAACTTCACGGATTTGATTTAACTGCTTACCATATTTCGGTCCAACTGTCTTTAACTGTGGTTTAAAGCTGTAAGATGCAAAATTAGAAACATCTTCTGTAAACTCTGCCTTCTTTACATTCAATTCTTCCTCAATAATCTGTAAGAAGAACTGATCTAATTCTTTTTCTGCCTGAACATACATAGATCCGATCGGCTGTCTGTTCTTGATATTGGCTGCATTTCTTGCGGCACGTCCAAGAACTACTACTTTCAGCAATTCATCCATGTCGTCTTCTAACTGCTTATTGATCCATTCTTCATTTGCCACTGGGAAGTCACATAAATGAACACTTTCCGGAGCAGAAGCATCCAGATTAATTACCAGATTCTGATAAATATCTTCTGTCATAAATGGAATCATTGGAGCAGCAAGTTTAGAAACCGTTACCAATGCTTCATATAAAGTCAGGTATGCGTTAATCTTATCCTGTTCCATACCCTTCGCCCAGTAACGTTCTCTGCCACGTCTTACATACCAGTTACTTAAATCATCTACAAATTCAGCCAATGCTCTTGAAGTTTCAGGAATCTTATATTCCCCTAAACATTGGTCTACGGTCTTAATCAAACTGTTACACTTAGATAACAGCCACTTATCCATTACAGATAATTTATCATATTCCAAAGTATACTTGGTTGCATCAAAACCATCAATGTTTGCATATAAAACATAGAATGCATAAGTATTCCACAAAGTTCCCATGAACTTTCTCTGGCCTTCTACTACTGCGCCGGCATGGAAACGATTTGGTAACCATGGTGCGGAATTAGAGTAGAAATACCAACGAATGGCATCTGCACCGTAAGTATTCAATGCTTCCATAGGATCTACTGCATTTCCCTTTGACTTAGACATCTTCTGTCCATTTTCATCCTGAACATGTCCTAAAACAATAACATTCTTATAT
>JBGVLO010000230.1:0-1594 GCA_045124315.1 Lachnospiraceae bacterium | reverse complement strand
TTTATGGTGGAGCGCATTGCTATCATTTATATTGAAAGCGAGGTTCAGACCATGAGAACAGAGAAGAAAGAACTTAATATACAAATTGGGAAGAGGTTGCAGACCGTCAGAGAGAACAGTGGATATACACAGGAAGCATTTGCAGAAGCTCTTGATATAGGTGTGGAACATTATCGTAAAATAGAACTTGGTATGTATGGATTGCAGAGGGAAAATATGTTGATTTTATATAAGAAGTATAAGATTGACCCTACATATTTACTTACCGGTGAAAAAAATCACACATTTGATGTGGAAATGTTTTTGGCAAACTGTAGCAGGGAAGAAAGAGATAAATTTCTCGACCGCATGCTGATATATATGCGAAAACTAATGATTAGTCCACAGTAGAGACAGCCTCCCGATTGTATATCTTTGATATGCGTAAAGGAGGTTTTTTTAATGGAATATATTAAAAGCGAAGAAGCAAATGAAGATTTGCTTTTCAGAGAGGAGGTTATGCGACAATTTGAGTATTTCTATCAGTACATGCATGGAGATAGAAAAGAACCGAATGAGGTAGAGACAATTTTTAAAAGAAGTATAGAGTTCTTTGGAGCAGATTGGATTGGCTTAATTGATTTTGATTTGGAAGTGGGAGCTTGGTCAACCAGATGTTTTTACAATAAAAGGACCGGTTCTAGTACAGAAACATTGATTGAGGATGCGGAAAATGCAGCACAGGCAAAACGATGGGAACAGGCAATTCGTGGAGGAAAGCCTATCGTTATTGAAGACATTGAATCAATACGGGAGGAAGCCCCAGAAGAATATGCTATGTATAAGAGATTGCATGTTCAATCAGTACTAGGCGTTCCCTATCGGAATTGTGGCAGTGGTCTAATGGTTGTGAGAAATCCGAAGCGTTTCAAAAACTGCTATACGGGATTGAACATTATTGCATATATTGTTACCAATGAAATTATTGCAAAGCAGCGAAGAGACAACATATTTAGGAAGCAAAGTGAATATGAACCAACAAGCTATGAAACGGTGCGAATTGATTTGCTTAATGGAGTGAAGGTTGCTAGTAAGGAACTGTTTTTTGATGAAGGGGACATGAAATCTGAAGCACTTCGGTTTCTGATTGCTTTCTTGGCATGTAATATGGGGAAATATTTTCCGGCAGAGTATCTTAATACCAAATATGAGGGCGAAAAGGATGTTTCTTGGGCAGACCTTATTTATAAGTTTCGTATGAAATGGAAAAATGCAAGGAACTTGGATGATGATGGATTACAATTGATACTGACCACGGAAAAGGGATATGGTATCAATCCGGCGTTGCAAGTTATAGTAGATGTGATTTTAGCAGAAGAGTTAATGCGTGCAATAGATGATGCATCGGACAGACTTGCGAAGATAGAATTGTTACGCAAATTCCATGCACTGTTTCAAGGGGAGTTCATGGGAACGACATTTACGAGAAATACTTTTATTCGGGAAAACCGGCTTCATTATAAGTTAAAATATATTGAAAAGATGGAAGTGCTTATGAAACTTCTGATTGAACAGGGAGATTATACTGGAGTGGCTGGGTATTGTAATGATATCT
>JBGVLO010000229.1:0-37733 GCA_045124315.1 Lachnospiraceae bacterium | reverse complement strand
AAATTGTAACAGTTCAGGTAGACCTTGCACACATCGCTGTGCAAGGACGTATGAAAGTGTAAATTAGGTGTGGCTCACAGCAATTTGCATGCGTAAGCTTGCTGTGAGCCGTAACAGGACAGCCCCCGGCTGAACTGTTACTTACTTCACAGAGGGTGTGGCTGAGTATGTGTAAATTACACCATTGCATTTCAACCAAAAACAAGAAAATTAATTCACCGATATGTACCCACCGCGGTCGATTTCAATCACCGCAAAATACTGTTTCCCCATCTGTTCTTGAATCTGTTTCTGTGCCAATTCTTCTATTTCGTCATTGGAATAGCCGCATGCAAAAGGCACTGCCATATCAAAAATCAGATTGGTATGGGTATTTCCCTGTACCATTCGAAAATCATGGATCGAAATTCCTTCATGAATCGATAAAACCAGATTTGCAACTTTTTCCTTCAACTCCAATACCAAAGGATCATTTGTGGCAATGGGATCCATATGTATAGTTGCCAAACAACCTAATTCCTGACGCAACTGTTTTTCCAGATTATCAATGATATCATGCAGTTCCATAATATCCCCATCTGCAGGCACCTCTGCATGTAACGAAATAATTCTTCTTGCAGGACCATAATCATGTATCATAAGGTCGTGAATTCCTACTATCTGTTCATCAAAATCTACCACCAGCTCCTCTATCTTTTTTATATACTCCTCATCCGGCGCTGTTCCTAACAACGGATCAATGGCCTCTTTTATAGAAGAAAACCCTGCATACAAAATAAACACAGATACCAGACATCCACAATATGCATCAATATTGATACCTTTATAAAAGCTGATATAGGTTGAAAATAATACTGCCAAAGTTGCAACACTGTCACTTAATGAGTCTTTTCCAGTCGCCTTTAGAGCCTCAGAATTAATTTTATTTCCAATCTTAAAATTGTAAAATACCATATAGCACTTTACAAGAATGGAAACAAACAAAATAAGCAATATGAGTGTAGAACTCTGAATTCCCGAAGGGTGCAGCAACTTGTCTACCGAATCTCTTAACAAACCAAATCCCATGGCTAAAATCGATGCGGATACAATAAATGCGATCAAATACTCCACTCTTCCATGGCCATATGGATGCTTTAAATCCGGTTTTTGACCTGCCAGTTTGAATCCAATCAATGTTACCACTGAAGATCCTGCATCTGACAGGTTATTGAAGGCATCCGCCATAATAGAAATAGAACCACTAAACAACCCGGCAAATAATTTAAAACCAAACAATAAAATATTTAACAGAATCCCCATAATGCCACATAGCATACCATATCGTTCCCTTTGTTCTGCAATCGACATTTCCTTTTTCACAAACATTTTCTCTAATACTGTTAACATGTTCTCTCCTTCTTTCTTTTTTCCGTTTTCGTTACTGTTCATTTGGCAATGTCATTTGATGTGCCTGTATATGTGGAAAAACACACGTCAAAGAAGACCTGTGTTTTCCGAGATATTTTCATTTACTTTATTCGACTTAAAAAGCTTTGAAGCCGCTCACTTTTGGGATGCTCAAAGATTTCTTCCGGTGTTCCCTCTTCTTTTATTCCCTTTTCGTCCAAAAACATCACACGATTTGCAACCTCTCTGGCAAACCCCATTTCATGAGTGACAACAACCATTGTCATCCCTTCCTTGGCCAATTCCTTCATTAAATCCAATACTTCTCCTACCATCTCAGGATCCAACGCCGAAGTCGGCTCATCAAACAACAATACTTCCGGGTTCATTGCAAGGGCTCGAACAATAGCAATACGCTGTTTCTGTCCACCAGATAAGGTATCCGGGTATTTATCTGCCTTATCCAAAAGCCCAACCCGATTTAGCAATTCTCTGGCTAGCTGATCCGCCTCTGCCGGTTTCATTCTCCCAGTCTTTACTGGTGCCAGTGTAATATTTTTCTGAATTGTCATATTGGGAAATAAGTGAAAATGCTGAAATACCATTCCCACTTTCTGTCTCATTTTATTGATATCATGCTTTTTATCTGTAATGTTTTCTCCATCAATATATATCTTTCCCTTTGTAGGTACTTCCAATAAGTTTAATGTACGGATAAATGTGGATTTTCCACAACCGGAAGGTCCAATGACAGCAATGATGTCTCCCTGATGGATTTCCGTGTTAATATGCTCCAAAACTACGTGTTTTCCATATGCTTTTGTCATATCTTCTACACGAATAATTGTATTATCGCTCATTCTTTTTTAACCTCCTCTCAAGTTTTCCAACTAATGCCGTAAGTCCTACAACTAAGATCAGATAAATCAGTGCAACAACGATCAGCGGGAAGAATGCCTGATATGTAACACCACGAATGATGTCTCCACCTCTGGTAAGATCCTGCAAACCAATATATCCACTGATTGAAGTTTCCTTGATCAACACAATAAATTCATTTGCCAGTGATGGCAGAGTATTCTTAAAGGTCTGCGGCAACACTACATAGCACATAGTTTGCATATGTGTTAATCCCAAACTTCTAGCTCCTTCAAACTGTCCGTTATCCAATGCCATAATACCACCACGAATAATCTCTGCAACATACGCCCCAGAGTTAATTCCAAATGCCAGAATGGCAACAAACATTTTACTGATATCCATAGATGCAAATATTACAAAATATATGATCAACAACTGTACCATAGTTGGTGTTCCACGAATGATCGTCAGATACAATTTACATATGGCATTCAATATTGTTAATTTTCCAGTCTTATCATGAGTTGCTCTTACAATGGCAATTAAAAAGCCTAATACAATACCGATCAATACTGCAAAGAAAGAAATGATCAATGTATTCTTTAAACCATTTAAAATATATTGATATCGGTTCTCTTTCACAAAACTCTGCTGGAATTGCTCCTTTAGTGACAGTCCAGCTGCACTTCCAGTCTTGACAATAACCACCTGCTCGGCACTTGCATAATTATCTGTAAAATCAATATTTTTCTTTCTCTCTTCTGTTACAGTAAATCCAGACACACCTATATCTACTTTTCCAGACTGAACGGCTGCAATAATGGCATCAAACTCCATATCATTGATCACCAGCTCATATCCCAAAGCATCCGCTACAGCAGTAGCCAAATCCACGTCAATCCCCACAATCTCCCCATTGTCATAATATTCATATGGCGCAAACTGAGCGTTGGTCCCCATAATCAAGGTTCCGTTTGGGTATTCCTGACCACTTGGAGTCTCATAGGATTTCCCAGATTTATCATCTCCAATATAATAGTCTACAATCTGATCCAGAGTTCCATCTTCTTTTAATTCATTCAACACTTCGTTGATATCCTCAGTCAGTTCTTTGTTTTCTTTTGCTACCACCATCGCATATTTTTCTTCTACCAAGGGTTCTTCCAAAATAGAAAGTTCTGAATTTTTCTCAACAAATGCTTTTGCAGGTTGAGAATCGATTACTACGCAGTCAATTTTAGAATTTTTCAAAGAATTAATTGCATCTGCTCCCTTGTTGTATCGTTCCACCTTTGTCCCAGCTTCATCTCCCTCATAATCAGCCACAAAGATTTCTCCTGTCGTACCAATTTGCACTCCGATAGAATGTCCCGGCAGATCCTCAACAGATGTAATGTCTGCCGTTTTGGAATCAGCCCCCTTACATCCCACCAAGCATAATGTCATACAAATCATCAATATAAACCAACAACGTTTCATTTTCTTTTCACGCTCCTTTGTCTTGAATTTCCTATGGTTACTCATGGAAAGAAAAAATCGAGTGAATTGATCCCACTCGATTTTCTACTGTTTTTTATCTGATTAACTCTGTTTGATATCTCTCTTCCCACTTAAGAATTCCACATACTTACCTGTACCGATCGCAACAACCGTCATTGGCTCTTCTGCAGTCATAGTTGTAATACCGGTTCTAGTCTCAATCAACTCTTCCAATCCACGTAACAAAGAACCACCACCGGTCAATACGATACCTCTGTCTGCAATATCTGCCGACAATTCAGGTGGAGTCTTCTCCAATACAGTGTGTACCGCCTCCACGATCTGTGCAGTAGCTTCGTGTAAAGCTTCCTCTGTCTCATCAGAAGTTACAGTAATCGTCTTTGGCAAACCAGTTACTAAATTACGCCCTCTAACATCGATACTCTCAATTTCATCACGCTTATATGCAGTACCAATCTTAATCTTAATATCTTCCGCAGTTCTCTCTCCGATCAAAAGATTGTGTTTCTTTCTCATATAGCGAACAATTGCCTCATCAAAGTTATCTCCAGCAACTTTAATAGAAGTACTTACAACGGTTCCGCCCAAAGAAATAACTGCAATATCCGTAGTTCCACCACCGATATCTACGATCATGTTTCCACATGGTCTTGAAATATCGATTCCTGCTCCAATGGCTGCAGCAATTGGTTCTTCTATAATAGAAACTTCACGAGCTCCTGCCAATCTAGTAGCATCTTCTACGGCTCTTCTCTCAACTTCTGTTACTCCACTTGGTACACAAACACTGATTCTTGGCTTGCGGAAACGAGGCTGTTTTCCAACTGCCTTATCAATGAAGTAGCGAATCATCTTCTCCGTATAGGTATAATCTGAAATTACACCCTGGCGCAAAGGACGAATCGCAACGATATTTCCAGGAGTTCTTCCAAGCATCAATCTTGCTTCCTCACCAATAGCCTTTACTTTATTGGTATCCTTATCAAAAGCAACAACTGAAGGCTCCTTAAGAACGACACCCTTTCCCTTAATATATACTAAAACACTTGCTGTTCCCAAATCAATTCCAATATCGCTTCCGATCATTTTTCTTGCTCCTTTCTGCAACTCTTTATCTATTTTTCATCTATCGTTAATTCTAATTTTCTTTTCTCTTTCATAGTGATTATACAGTGTCCTTCAAGCCGATTCTTTCCACTCATCTGCTCTTAACTACTCCCATGCACTTAAAATCGCTATTTTTTTTACATACCTTTAACCATTATAAACACAATACTATGTTTTTTCAAAGGAAATTTTAATTTTTTTTCTTTTTCCTTGTAATACACAATTTTTTGATTCTTTTTGACTTTTTTTTAGTCACTGTGAACAGTGACACTTGTTATTTCAAAAAAAAGCACTTATACTATATCTGTGATTGGGAGAAACAACTACAACCTTCCCAACGAGAAAAGGAGCGACTATGAACCAACCAAATTTTCAGATAAAGAAAGAAATCCGAGCACTGGCCAAATATCAAAGTCTGATTTATTCCCGTGCTGCGTTATTATTATCCACATTCCTAAGCATATTTTATTATTTTATCCACAGATATAGTCCAAATTGTTTCTACATTTTTCTTGTAGTTCTTTTATTTCCAACTTTCTTGGAAGTGGTACCAAGGGAAATTTCCAACGCTTCCCCTAAGAAGACTGTAATCTTTCCTACATTGCAAAAAATGTATAATTTTAAACCATTACGCTTTGCTTGTCTGCATGTCACTTTTTGGATTACCAATATTCTTCTAGTCGCTTGGAAATATAGTATTTACAAACATCCAAAGGGCGCTTCTCTTGCCAATTTTTTGCCGTCTTTGTTTTTATTTGGACATATTTTTCTTTACTTGTTTCTATCTTATTATTACCAAATAAAGATTCATTATCAGCTTCAAAACAACCAATGGTAATCCATTGGTTGTTTTTATTTTTGTATTTACTGCGTACTCTCCTGCTCTGCTTTTTCATCTACAGGAATTGGTGTCTTTATCACTTTTTCTTCTACTTTCTCTGTTTCAGACACTACCATAACCTCTGTATCTTCCGTTTGATCTACACTCTCTGTACTTTCCACCGGAAGCTCTGTTTGCTCCGGACAATCCGTTTCAACCGGAATCTGGGATTCCATTGGTGCTTGTGTCTCCGTAACCTCGATAGTTGGCGAAACCTTGTAGATCCAATCCGGTTTTGGCACTTCCAAATAGGAACCGGATTGACAACTTCCTTCTTCCTGAATTACCGCCCAGCCGATATTTTGAAAAATAGAATAGACTGTATCTTCTTTGGTGTTTACATTGTACATAGCTACTGCAAGGGAAGCTTGTTTCCCCGAATCTGGTGCTTCATAAATCAACTGACAGAACCGTCCGTCCGCCACCTGCACCATCTGATTACAACTGGCTGCATAGACATCCGCTGCTGTTCCTTCGACTCCTACTACACCTGTAAATATCTTTTCGGCCCAGTCTGTACTTTCCAGAACAGATATCTTCTTTGTGTTTAAATCGTATTCTTTTGCCTCTTCCTTTTCACCAGTTGGATTTTTCCAAAAAATCTTATTTCCTTCTTCATTTACAAATATTTGCTCTGCTTTCCAATTTTCAGGAGAATAATAATGATCCTTTTCTATATAGGCAACAATGGATCTGCTTCCACAATCATATGCAAGAATTCCAAAATTACTATGCATAATCACGGTGGACTCGGAAGCATAATCTAAATAAACCGTGTCTTTTGCATAGTTGGCCAGCTGTTTTACCCTGTTACTGTCTGCATTTACTGTGATCTTTTTCTCATCGGAATATCTGTCCGGCTGTTCTTTCACAACTTGCACATCTTTCTCTTCTTTTTCCTCTGCTTCCATAGTAGCTTCTATGGTGGCAACGGCATATTGCCCAGAAGGCATGGTCTCATTCTCCACAGACTTTAAAGAATTTGCAACATAAGTTCCTGTTAAAATTACTGCAATTCCAGCAGCCATTCCCCCTACAACTTTAATCCATCCGATTTGTTTTCTTTTTCCAGGACGGATTTCCTCTATGTCAAACAAATCTTCCTCTGGAATCTCTTCCTGCAACACACGATCCATGGATTGTTGGATTGCCAGTTTCTTCGTTTTTTCCATCAGTTGCTCACTTGGATGTATGCTATCATAATGCTTTTTATAATCGTCCTTAAACATTACAATTCCACTCCTTTCAACAGATGCTTCAATTTTCTTCTTCCTCGTGTTAATTGGGTTTTTACCTTAGATTCCTTATCACCTGTCACCTTACAAATTTCTGCAACGGATAATTCCTCATAATAAAACAAATGAATAACAATTCTATATTTTTCAGGTAGCTTTTCGATCACCTTTAGCAATTCACTTTCCTCAGCATATGTATCCTCATAAGCCATGGTATTTTGAATTTCTTCACTTAACGCTTCGTTTCTCTTCCTCCATGAACTTGTAAGTACATTTTTACACTGATTGATGGTCACTCGAATTAGCCAGGACTTTTCATGTTCCTCGTTCTCAAATCGATCTCGGTACTTCATCCACTTTAGAAATACTTCCTGAAAAATATCGTCTGCATCCTCTTTATTTTTCATCTGATTCATAGCAACTCTATACACCATGTCTGCATATTTGTCCATTGCAACCTGAAAGCATACTTCTAAGTCTTTATCTTCACAGCTCATATATCCTCCTTCACATGTAATACAGCTAGCATTGCTATAAAGCTACATCTTTTTTCATCTTTTTATTTTTTTTAGAATCGAAAATCTCGTATTCCCTCTTCAATCAATTTTACTCTTTCCGCAGCAGTTTCTTTTACCTTTGGATTTGTAATCTTTTCTAATTCTTTTTCGATTAAGGCCTCTCCTATTTTTCTGGTCTCTTCCGAAGCATAATCTACCAAATATTCCTTTAATGTCATCAGTGCATTAGGATGACAACAATTGATAATCTGACCAGATTTACATAAAGACATAAAACGATCCCCTGTTCTTCCTTCTCGATAACAGGCGGTACAAAAACTTGGAATATATCCTGCTTTCATTAACCAATTCACTACCTCATCCAATGTTCTTTGATCGGACACATCAAACTGCTCGGTATCATGTGGTCGTTCTTCTTCCACATAACCACCTACACTGGTTCTGGAGCCCCCGGAAATCTGTGATACTCCAAGGCGAATAATTTTTTCACGCAATTCAGCAGATTCTCTTGTAGAAATAATCATACCGGTATAAGGAACTGCCACACGAATACATGCAGCAATTTTACAGAACACCTCATCCGATATCCCATTATCAAACTGATCCGGGTCAATATCGGAAGCTCTCTTTACTCTTGGCACAGAAATTGTGTGTGGTCCCACTCCGTGAACCGCCTCCAAATGCTCAGCATGCATCAACAGCCCTGCAAATTCATAACGGTATTTGTCCAATCCAAATAGAACACCTAATCCAACATCGTCAATCCCACCTTCCATGGCACGATCCATGGCTTCTGTATGATATGCATAATCGTGTTTTGGTCCGGCCGGATGCAGTTTCTCATAACTTTCCTTGTGATACGTCTCCTGAAACAAGATATACGTTCCAATTCCGGCATCATGCAATTTTTTGTAATTTTCCACAGTAGTAGCAGCAATATTCACGTTTACTCTTCGAATCGCTCCGTTCTTGTGTTTGATGCTGTATATGGTGTCAATACACTCTAAAATATATTCGATCGGATTGTTAACCGGATCTTCTCCTGCTTCAATAGCCAATCTCTTATGCCCCATATCCTGCAGTGCGATCACCTCTGCTTTTACCTCTTCCTGTGTTAGTTTTTTTCTTGTGATTTCTTTGTTTTGAATATGATATGGACAATAGACACATTTATTCACGCAATAATTTGACAGATACAACGGTGCAAACATTACAATTCGATTGCCATAAAACTCTTTTTTTATCTGCTCTGCCAGGTCATATATTTTTTTGACGATCTCAACATCCTCACAAGCAAGTAGAACAGATGCCTCTCTATGGGTCAATCCCTTCTTCTCTTTTGCCTTTTCTAAAATTTCATTCAATAATTTTTTATTATCCTTATTCTCATCTGCATATTTTAATGTATCTAATATCTCCTCATGTGAAATAAATTCCTCTGCTTTTAGTGATTTTGGATTATACATCCCCTCTGCCTTCTTTCTCATTCTATAATCTTTCCTCGTGCTCCTTCTATATGATGAACATTCCATTTTGCTCCTACGTTACAGTTCACAGATATGTAAACGGTAACACTCCTACTCTATTTAATCGCTAATTTTCGAAAACGGTTCCAGGCCGCCATCACTTCATATTTTCTTGGCATTACCGGAAATCCTGCTGAGTACCCTCTTGGCACAAATACATGCATTCCATTTTTCTCAATCTTATGATAAAGTGCATCTACAATTTCTCCCATACTACTTCTCTCATTCACCATTTGTTCCATACAATACTTTAGCATATACCCAATCGCAATGGTTTGTCCAGAATCAATCAGCTGTTCTAGGTATCTTACATCAATATTTTCTTTATTTAAAACAATGGTATCCCTGCCACTTGCCTTAATCTTCATATCTCTTCCCTTGTAAGACATATCTACTTTCTTTACTACTCTTCTTCCAGAAAATTCCGGTACATTGTGTCTTTTCTCTGTACACATAGACGGATACTGTGCCAGTACCGCTTTTGCCTCCTCTTTTATATCTTTGACCATGTAACGATCTAACTGTATGATTTGATCTGCTACTTCCAAATATGCTGCAGAACTTCCCACAACGATAATGGTAGAAATCCCCTTTTCTTCATACAAAGCTCTCACCCAGCTAATAAACGGAGTGATTGGCTCTTTCTCTTTTGTGACAATCTTCTGCATAATCGCATCTCGCACCATAAAGTTTGTAGCAGAGGTATCCTCATCGATCAAAAAGCAATTGGTCCCCGCCTCAATGGCCTCCATCATATTTCCAGCCTGTGAGGTACTTCCACTTGCATTTTCTGTACAAAATTCCACTGTATCTTTATTATTTGGAAGGTCATCAATAAACAATTGAATGTTTGTCTTACAAATGCTTCTACCATCCTCCGCACGTATTTTAACTGCTTGGTCATCTGTAATCACATACTCCCGTCCATCTCCCTTAATATGATTATACACTCCAAGCTGAATTGCCTCTAACAAAGTGGACTTTCCATGATATCCTCCACCAACAATTACGGTAACCCCTTTCGGAATTCCCATTCCCTTCTTCTCTCCACCAAAAGGAAGCTGCAATGTAACCTCCATACTCTTCGGGCTTTCAAACGGAATGGCATCCTTTAATGGTCTCTGGGAGACACCGCTCTCTCTTGGAAGAATCGAACCATTTCCTAAAAATGCCACTAAATTTCTCTTTTTTAATTCTTCTCTTATAAAATGCTGATCCTTTGCAAGTTCCCTATTCTCTCTTAATTCTTTTTCCTTGTAGCTAGAAGCATAGAAAATTTCCTTTATCATATCTGGCACCATTTCGAATAAGATTTTCTCAAGCTCTCTTGCCAAAATACTTCTTCCTCTAGCCGGAAATCCTACCAGAAAATATCCACATACTTCTTTTTCTGAGAACACCACTGCCTGTCTCTGTATGATCTCCTGTCCACAATGACACACGCCTAGACGACCACTATTTCCCGATCCGGCTTTTTGATTCTGCTTTCCAATATAGCGGTTCCATTTTCTAAGCATAAGATCTTCCAAAGCAATCTTTGTACATGGCTCATCATATAAATCCTCTGAAAAATCATGTGCGGCCCTTGGTACACACACTCTAAGTCTGGAAGGCGCAGCAAAAGGGTCTCCCTGTACTTTATCAATACACAAAACATACCCTGCAAACTGGTATTCTCCTGCCAGACTTTTATATGCCCCATAACTTTTATGGTCTAAAGCCAATAACTCTTTTCTTAATTCTTCTGCTTTTTTCATCTTCTCTCTCAACCTTTCTGTCTGTCGTCCATAATTGTTCTAATCTTTTAAACTGTGAAAAATCTCAGGGATTTATCCTTTTGAAATCTATGACCTACCCTCTCACCCATATACACCTGTGTCTCTATGCCCTGTGCACTGTTTTGCATAAGATCCTCATCAAAATCCACTTGTTCCGGTTTAACGAATACTACTACCGTAGAGCCTCCAAATTCAAATCTTCCTTTTTCCTGTCCTTTGGCAACTTCACACACGCCTTCTTTTTGATTACAGATCCTTCCAATCATCATTGCTCCAACTTCCATCTGTATAATTTCACCAAATTTTTTGGTACGGATCCTACAATATTCTCTTGCATTTTCCTTATAAACCGGAAAATATTCTTGTGCAATCGGTGTATGAATATGCAGCTTTCCATCGACGTAATGATTTCTCCCTTTCAATCCTTCTGCCACATAACAATAATGATGGTAATCTTCTCCTGTCAATCGTATCACCATAGCCATCCCACCCATATACTCCTTGGCCAATTCCTTATTTTTCAAAAGACTGTCCACGGAATACACACTGTGTTTGATTTTAAATTCAGCACGTTCATCGATGGGATACAATGACAACTTCCCATCACAAGGAGAAATAAAACTATCCACTTCTGCATCAATTGGTCTCTTTTCTTCTTTTATCTCCCTTGAAAAAAATTCGTTGTAAGAAGAATAAAATTTGGGTTTATACTCATCCAAATCAATATGAAATAACTTGACATAAGGAAGGGCAACGATTACGGAAAGTCTGCTGTCCAACACTGCCCCTACAAATCTGGAAAAACCCAAACTTGTAAATGGTTTTATTATTGCACGACCAATGGGATTGGAATAGGCTTTCTCCCAAAAATCGGTCCATTTGGATTCTTTTTCAATAATTTTTCCTTGTCTAGTCACATATTTCATAAAAAAACTTCCTTTCTTTTCTTTACATTGTCAAAAAAAAGTGCTAAACTCATAGCATTGATAAAAAACGAGCAGCACAGATGATCGCGCCTATTAATGTCGAAAGGCTTTAGGTGAGGAAAGTCCGAGCTTCATAGGGCAGGATGCCGGATAACGTCCGGTGGAGGCGACTCCAAGGCTAGTGCAACAGAAATAAACCGCACTTTTTAGTGTAAGGGTGGAAAGGCGAGGTAAGAGCTCCCCGCACTGTTGGTAACAGCAGTGGCATATGTAAACCCCATCCGAAGCAAGACCGAATAGAAAAGCTATGCGGCGGCCCGTCGCGCTTTCGGGTAGGTCGCTTGAGCCTGGTGGTAACATCAGGACCAGATAGATGATCATCTAATACAGAACTCGGCTTATAGTGCTACTCGTTTTTTTCTTTTTCCAACAGCTCGGCGATCGCCAGCAGTAATCCCCCAATCACAATGCACACATCTGATAAATTAAAGATAATCTTTTCGATTCCCTTTGCTTTTATATGAATATAGTCTACTACATATCCTTTCTTATATCGATCCCATACATTACTAATACTTCCACCTATAAGCATGGAATATGCCACATTTTTTCCACAATTTTTTCCGTGAAAACACTGTTTTATCCACCGCAGTATAACCATTCCAAGCACACCTGTGGACAACCATTTGATCCATTCTGATTTTTGACTTCCCAAAGAATACATAGCTCCCTTATTTCTACATGGCCGTATCCTGCATATTCCCTTCTGCCATACAACCTTTTGTTCCAAACGATCTACATATCTTTTGATCAGACCGTCTCCAAAAACAATTCCAAGTATCACTTTTATCATATGATTTCTTTCCTTTGCACCATTAACAATTATTCCTCTAATTCTTCTATCAATTCCTCATAAAGTTGCCCTAAATGTCTATCCTCATCCTTAAGTTTAGAACGTAATATTTCATAACACTCTCGTAGTTCTTTCTTTGGTAATTCATCTCCATATTTGTTATTCAATATAGGAAACGTCTCACTTCGTGCATTTTCAAACCAGTTGCAAGCCTCCTTGTAATCTTCTATATCCTTATAGAACATTCCTAATTCGAAGCAGGCTTCACTGGAAGAACCTGTAACAATATCTTTCATAACATATTTAAAAAATTGGACAGTGTCCTTTTTTAAACGATATATATGCGCCAACACAAGGGAGGCCTCTTTCACCTCATCCAATGATCGACTTTCCTCCTGTACGCTCTCTAAAAAAAATAGTTCCGCCTGAAGAAAATCTTCTTTTTCTCCGGTAATATACAGCTCCCTGGCATACATGTTATGTAATCTTTTGGATATAGGTTCCTTACGGGCGATCATTTTTTGAAAATTCTGAAAATCTCTGGAACCGTGATTACTTTCCGGCAAATGCAAAATTTGTATATCGCTATCATAAATGATCGGCTCAATCTGTACCATCTCATGAATGGGCTCCTGCCAAACAAAAGTTCTAAGTCTTTTATATAACTTTGGACGATATTCTTCATCATAATTATATGTGGTATTATATTGAAGCTGATTACAATACAGCATCTGTACAATATCAATTTCAGGAAGCAATACCTCTTTTAATCGTGAAAATCGCTGCCGATTAATCTCGTCCAGCATCTCATCCGCATCAGCTACATAAATATACTCCTTCGTTGCTTTTGAAAAAGAAAAATTCCTGGCCGCAGAAAAATCATCCGTCCACTGGAAATCATAAATCTGCTCTGTATATTCTTTGGCAATCTGCTTTGTCCGGTCCGTTGAACCCGTATCTACAATAATGATCTCATCCATTAAGTCCTTTACCGAATCCAAACAACGTCTCAGAACCTTCTCCTCATTTTTTACAATCATACACAAACTAATCGTTACCATATTTCTCCCCTGCTCATACTTCTTATATCTTGTATTTTTTACCATTTGTTGTTACTATTCCGAAGCTTCCCCAAACATTCATACACATGGTCCTTACATGCTTGCAGAGTTCTTTGAATAGTTACCATTTATTTACATTTTATTCATATTTCTCTCATGTTTATCCTATATACTTATCAATATAGAGAGGAACATTGCTTGTTCTTCTTTCTAATCCACATGGTTTGTTTGTTTTTTTATTTATATACTTTCGGCCTGGCAATCAGCTTTGCTCTTTGCCAGGCTCTCCTCTTTTTTAGGGCTTTTTTCCTAATTCTTTCTATAATTGTTTTTATTCTTCTTTGCTTCTTTCCTGTATATCCTTCAATATGTCCAACGCCTCTTCATACTGAAAAGACTGAATGGCATGTCCTGCCTCTTCAAATCTCTTTCGTATTTCTCCCTTAGAAGCACAACGCAAGGTTTCGTTTAACTGCTGAAGCTCATTGTATTCATATTTTTCAAGATAGTAGATCAGAAGCTCATAACATTCTTTGTATTCCTCTTCGGTAATCGGAATAAAACGATCCTGAACTGCCACTGCATATTTCTCATCATACTGTCGCAATCCCTTTTCCAATCCATCCAGGAAATGATGCAGTAATTCCAAATATCTGGACAATTCCACTTCATCAAGTTCACTAGCATCATCTGCGCATGCCAATTCAAAAAACTGAGAACGTTCTGAAAGATGCTTTACTCCCAAATTTAAAAATACTCCTTTCAGACTGTGAAAAGAATTCTTCATAGAAGTTGGCTGAACCAGAGAAACTCGAAAAACTTGTAACCTTCTTGCTTCTGTTCGAATATTTTCAACTGCTGCCTCTATTACTTTTATGTAATTCTCTGCGGAATTTGCCAAATGACTCAATCCTTTTTCTACATCCAGCCCTTCCACATCCGCGAACAATTCTACTAACTTCTGAGATAAATTTCCTTCCCCTTGCTCTACCATTTGTATGGCTTCTTCTGAGATCATTTTATCTGGCATCCATTTTTTTAAAATAGCACATAATTTATCTAATTCCAATGGCTTTTCTAATACATCGTCTACACCGGCTATCCTACAATTCTCCTTAAGCTCTGTAGTCACATTTGCAGATAATGCCACAATTACAGGTCGTTTTACTTTACCAAGTTTGCGTATCTCTTCTGTAGTCTCTATTCCATTCATCTCTGGCATGAGGTAATCCATAAAAATAATATCGAAATCTTCATGTCTTACCTTCTCTATGGCCTCTTTTCCCGAATATACCTCCGTTACCAGCATGCTATATTGTTCTAACATGCTGGCAACCACCATTGTATTTACCTCATTATCGTCTACTACAAGAACTCTCATTCCCTCTCCTGCAAAAACTACATCTGTTTCCATTTATTTTCCTCCAAAGAACTTTTTCTCAAATTCACTTGCCGGCATAGGCTTTCCATACAAATAACCCTGGATCTTATCTGCATTTAAAAACATCAAGAATTCCATCTGCTGCTTTGTCTCCACACCTTCTACAATTACCTCCGTATTTACACTGTGTGCCAATTCCACAGTGGCACTAAGTAGTCTTGGATTGAATGCATCCGTACCATAATTCTTCACAAAACTCTTATCAATCTTCACATAATTCAGTGGCATCTCCATAATATGGTTGATAGAGGAATATCCTGTCCCAAAATCATCTAAGGCAATACTAAATCCACTGGCACGCAACTGTGTCAAAACACTCTTCATTAACTCCATATCTTCAACAGCGAGACTTTCCGTCACTTCCAAAATTATATTTTTTGTGTTGACGCCTGTGTTTCTTGCAATCTCCAAAATTCGATCCACAATATTAGGCTGTACAAGTTGGACTACTGACAAATTGACACTCACCTTAAAATCAGGATTGACTTCCTCATTCCATTTTTTGCAAGCCAAAAACGTCTGCTGTAAAACATATTCTCCCAACGGCACAATCAACCCTAAATATTCAGATAAGGAAATAAAGTTAATCGGTGTAATGAAACCTAACTCCGGACTGTACCATCTTACCAACGCCTCTGCAGACACTAATTCCTTTGTCTGCGTGGTAACTACAGGTTGGAAAAACATTTCAAATTCTACACATCCACTGGAAATAGCCTTGCGTAAATGCTTCTCATAATTCACTCTCTCCACAGAGGAATTTAATACAGCTTTTTTGTAATGCTGAATGCGGTTTTTCCCTTTACGCTTAGCCTCGTACACCGCTGCATCTGCGCACTTCAAAAGTTCCCTTGCCTGTGCACTGTCTTTCGGATATTCTGCAATACCAATACTCACAGAACAAAAACATTCCTTATCATCCAAATTCCAATTGCTGTGGAACAACTCTAAACATTGTTGAATGATATTCTCGACACTCTTTGCATATTCGCCTCTCACAAATAACAAAAATTCGTCCCCATCCACCCGGTAGCAATAATTCTCTACCTCTGGAATATCATTTAAAAGTATTGCAATCTTCTTCAGCAAAATATCTCCATACTCTGGGCCTAAACCCTCGTTGATATGCTTAAAGTCATCTAAATCCAAGGCAATTACGTAGCCTTTCTTACGAGCCATAAGGGCTGCCTCGATCTGTTTTTTTGCATCCTCTTCATATTTGATACGGTTTGGAAGTCCTGTTAAAAAATCCAGATAAGGCTCCTGATTTACTTTCTGACTATTTTTCATGATTGGCATAACGGAAACGTCCAGATCTAAATGCACGACAATGTGCCACAATTCTCCCTTGACGGACAAGTCATTCCCCATCATGAGCGTATCCACCCATTGAATCTTTCCATCCACAGTACGAACTCTATATTTCTGTTTGATAAATCGATCTCCATTTTCAATGGCTTCTTTTATCTCATCCATAACACGTTTTCGATCTTCCGGGTATATCACATCTTTCCACTTTAGCTTTCTTTGCAACAATTCTTCCTGCTCATATCCCAGAAGCTTGATATTGTCTGTGGCGTAACGAATTACCCCATCATCTTTTGAATGAATACCTAACACAATCTTATTGTCTGCCATAACGCATTCTCTCAATAAGACATTTTCAAATCTGGCATTCCCTAACAATTCATCATAATCTGCCTGGGAAAATACCGGATTACAAATCATAAGTGTGCCTGCATATTCTTCGCCCTTTGAAAGAAATGGCACCTTGTTCATACTTACAAGTCCACTGTTATCTTCATCAAAATCCACCTGTTCAATTTTACAGAAAATAGGCTGCAACTCCGTTCGGATCTTCTGATGTTCTTTCTTTATATTCTCTAACATCTGTAATTCTTTTTCACTGGCTTCTTCTATATGTTCTCTCACATACAAGAAACGCTCTAACCCGTACTGGACACTTCTATTCTTTGCCGTATACTCACCATTGGCATCCATCCATATCATACCTGGGACATGCTTTAACATATCCAAACGGAAAGACTGACGAAAACTACGATCAAAAAACGCAACGACTATATGCTCAGATAATACTTGAAACACATTGATTTCAAAATCCACCATAAGCACTTCGTCTCCAACCTCAACTGCTCTATTTAGATAAATTTTGCTTTTTCCTCTTAATACTTCTGGTTCTAATTTTAACTTCTTATGATCTGCCCATAATAGATTCACGTTCTGACACGAAGTACCATTGAGAACTTCTTTTGCTTTTTTATTTGCGGCAATTAATTTTCCAGTTTCATATATATATATACCAATCGGAAATTCTACATACTCAACCATTTCAACCAACTGTTTTTTCACACTATTTCTCATTATGATTCCCCCTAAAATCACATTTCTTTCTCCCCTGTGCCTATCCTTTCTCACATACAAAATCTATAACTATTCAAAGTGTGTAATCGGCTATGCCTGTGTATATGCAGCCTCCCTCTGAACAGCAACTCAAAATCTTTACATACCTTATTTCATTATAGCAAAATAAGGTTTTATAAGCAAGAAAAGACTGCCCTTACGAGCAGTCTTTCTTAATCAATTATCACTCTTGGTACTTTATTCTCTATTACTATCACGCATCTGACAGTTCTACATCTCTCTTAAAAAAGATCCATGCCCTCACAAAGCTTCAAGGAACCTTCCCTAAACCTATGTAAGAATAAAAAGTAAGGTACATCGAAAGAAAAATTTGATTATAATGTTGTTACGTTTGTAGCCTGTGGTCCCTTTGCACCATCGATTACTTCGTATTCTACTTCCTGTCCCTCTTCCAGTGTCTTGTATCCTTCCATATTAAGACCTGAATAGTGAACGAAAACATCATTTCCTTCTGCGTCTGAAATAAAACCGAAGCCTTTCTGATTGTTAAACCACTTAACTGTACCTCTGCTCATGCGTCTGTTCCTCCATAAAAATTAAAAATACTTGTGTCAATACACATTTTCAATTATACCAATCCGCATTTTATAAGTCAATCATTTTCACTTCACATTTTGACCAAATTAGAATAGTAACCAATAATTTCGTTATTATTTATGCACACAACATTTTATTTTTTTACCTTTATGATGATTGTCTTTTTTATTTGATTACAAGTAACAAAGATTCTGGCAATTCCTGGTTTCTTTGCTACTACCTTTCCTTTTGCATCTACACGAACAACCTTCTTGTTAGATGATCGAAAAGTAACCTTTCCTTTTGGATTTGCATTCACATTAATCTTGACACTCTTACCACGTTTCAAAACAGCCATCTTCTTTTCATTTACGACCTTTAAAGCTGCCTTTTTAACAGTTACTATACAACACATTGAAGTGTCTCCGATTCTAACTGTAACGTATGTCAACCCCGGATTCTTTGCAACAATCGTTCCTTCATCTGATACTGTAGCCACCTCTCTCTTCGTGCTTGCCCACACAACCTGTGAGTTATCCGGGTTACTAATTATATCTACACTGAGCTGGGCCTTTGTAAGCCCTTGGGTATATAACGTAATCTCTGTCGGGTTTTCTTTTACCACTTTTCTGGCAGTTTTATTTGCCATTGGTATTTTATACTCAGCTGTAAGTGTAAACGATGCAGCATCTACAGTGGAAGCCGGAACCTGTTGCTGTCCCCACTCAGTTAGTGATGGAGTTGCAGCATTCTCTGTTGCGACCGGTTCTTCTGTCGCGCCACCATCCACAATTGGCCCCACAGACACCGCAACTGTTGGCTCAACTGTTGGTAATTCAGTCACAATCGGAGTTGCTGTCACCACCGGAGCTGGAGTCGCTGTCACTCTTGGGGTTGCTGTCACTCTTGGAGTCGCTGTCACTCTTGGGGTTACTGTCACTCTTGGAGTAACCGTCACTCTTGGAGTCACTGTCACTCTTGGGGTTGCTGTCACTACTGGAGTCGCTGTCACTTCCGGGGTTGCTGTCACTACTGGAGTCGCTGTCACTGCCGGAGCAGATGTCACCACCGGTACCTCTGTTGGATCTGGAACCAACGTAGCAGTAGCCAACCCTTTCCAACGGGCATACAAGGTAAGATCCGATGCAGGCATCTTAGATGTATCATACTGAACAGTCAAATCCTCATCTACACACCAGCACTCAAACTCATAATCCCCAAAAACCGGAACTGCGTATGCAAACTCATCTCCAACAATATACTCTGCATCCGGTATTGCCTCTCCACCATTGGTTTCATATTGAACCAAATAGTTTGGCTTCTCAACCAGCTGTTCCATGGCAACCTTAAGTTTCTCCACAGTCTCATCGATTATCTCTTGAGTAACATCATTTGCAGAAGCATCGATTTCCGATACAACTTCTAATATTTTCTGTAATTCTTCAAAACCTTTACTTTCATAGTATTTGGACTCTAATCCTCTAGCCTGGTCACATACTTGATCATATTCTGTGCAATCCACCTCTGACTTCTCTGTAGCTACCAGCTTAATATGATCAATGGCAATCTCTCCTGATGTACCACCAAAGAACCCTTGCGTACCGTCTACGGTGATATCACTGTTTACTACAATACGCAAATACACTTTCCTTGCATTGTCCATCTTTCCTGGCAATGAAACTTCCTGGTATAACGGCTGCATCTTCTTATTATCACTGAGGCTGACTTCTGTTCCAGTAATATCCTGGAAGTTCTGTCCATCCAAACTATACTGAAGCTTATAATCACGGGCACCTTTCTTGGTTGCTCCCAGTGTTGCAGAAAATACAAGGCTATCATATCCTCTGGTAGAAGTTTCTAACTGAAAATAAACTTCACCTTCTGTTCCCCATTCGCCACTATCTTTCGGATCCATGACAGGTACCGCCATTTCCACATTATTATCTGTATACAGATCCTTTGACCATTTTAACGAACGATTTCTTTCTCCTGCCACATGCCCTGCAAACAGACTTTCTACGCCTAATGCACTTGTCACATATGCATTATCCTCTTCTCGATTGGCTATCTTCTCACCAGCCACTCTATTGTCAGCAAAATTACTGAACTGAAAATCTGCAAGACAAAAAGTTTCTTTTTCTTTTAGATTTGCAATCGCAGTTTCAAGTGCTTTAGTGGCAGCCTCTAATTCCTCAGAAGTCGCCCCGGAAACATCTGCTGCCGCAGCCTGTTTCAACGCCTTCTCCACCTCTTCAAAATTGGTGTACTTACTGCTGTCCAACTCCACTGCCTGATAGATCAATTCAAATAATGTAGTGTAATCCTTTGTAATCGCACGCAAATTCCATCCAGTAGCATCCGAAATATCATCCGAAGGACCACTCAGCCATTTATCTCTGGCCGCAAGCCATTTTCGAAGAAACTCCACATTTTCCTTATAGGTTTCATCTGCATAACGCATTCCCACGTTGGCATAATCTCCATTTTGATTTTTACCACAGTTTTTGTCGTCACGAACCGCCCACTTTGTGTAATTTAGATCAATCGTTCCCTTATAGTTGTCTAAAATTTGGTCAATCCAGCCACCCTCTTTATATACACTTTCAAAAAGTGCTTTTGTTTTCTCATTTTGATACAAATTCATAACTGCATATGAAAAACTGTGAGTATTCATCAAAGGGCCAAAGAAATTTGCCTGGGCCCAAAAACCTTCTGCACTTTTCAAAGATGCAGGATCATATTGGTTTCTTTTACAATTATTGTAGCTAGTGTAATCACCAGTATAATGTGCACCTGCGTTTCCCGAAGAGAGGTCATAATCCCATACCGGACCTGCATACAACTTGCCATTTTTATAGTAAAAATAGCCGGAACTAAAGCCTGCATCCACTACTTTTAAATATTCATTCAGAAGATAAACCTTTGCAAAAGAATTCACATCAATCACTTTTGCAAGTTCTTCCATGGTCACATTTGGTTTCGTAATCGTGTTCTGTATATTCTGTAAAACAGCCCCTACGTTCCTTGCTGCCTGCAACGCCTCTTCATCGGTATCATACTCTGGCTCCGAAAGGATAAAACGGAAACTATTGTCTCTATCCAATTCAATATATGTTGTTCCTCCACTGCTTCTTGTAATCTCTGTATCTTGTCCAAGTGCATACCCTTCCAATACCTTTATATCCACTCCCCATTTGCAAGTTCTCGTAGTCAAATCTGTTTTCGTTAAATCCGAAACAGCTACTCTTTCTTTCTCATACTCAATCATGAATTCGCCCTTAGTCACATCGATATCCACCCGGTTACTTCCCTCTTCTACCGGTTCTACTAAAAGATAATTTCCCCAATATTCACCATCCAGATATAGATCTACAAATTCACATTCCGATGTATATTCCAAACCCAGCTCTTTTGCCAGCTTTAATGCAATGTAATTTCTCATAAGAGTAGGATCATAGGCATTGGCAATCAGGCAGTACTTCTTCGCTTTCCCCATCCCTAACAAATTCTGCTTTGTGGCAAATTTGATGGTATAAGGCTTTTTGTCCGCTTTTGATGTGGTGTTTCCGCGAACTTTAATACTTGCATCAAGTACCCCCTCTATAAGTGGAGTCCCCTGTGCATCCTTCATTCCAACCGTACATGCGATATATCTATCTTGCTTTCCCAACGTACTTATAAGAGTTCCCTCTACTCCTGAAGTCAAATAGATCGCAGGCACTTCACTAACAATTGTGTTTTCCTCCGACTCTACAGCCCCTTCCTCTGTTGCAGCTAATACGTTTATGTGAACACCGGAATATCCCATTGTCCCTGCTACCATAGCTGCACACAACAGTCCTGATAAGCTGCGACGCAAGCCAAGACAAATATTTTTCTTTCTCATAAAATTTTGATTCTCCTTTTTGTAAAACAACATTATTCCTTCCCTTCCTTATCCCAGACTTCTACTATTCTTCTTAAAATTTACATGTACTGTCCATTTCTTTCATACCCAATTTTGTAAACTTTTCCAATTTATTACAATATTTTTCTCACATTTTTCATTGGGAAGCAAACTGAAAAACTTGAATTCTTCTAGCTGGATTCCTATTTTTGTTGTATCCTAATTATAGCAATTTTTCTTTATTTTTTCCATAATTATGCAGATTTTTTTTATTTTTTATTAACATTATTTTACATTTGTGTTAACACGCTGTTTTTTTATGCAACCCCTACAATCTTTTTTTGTTTTTTTCGTAACATTGCCTATTATCCATACCAAATATCCTCATTTTTTCTTCCTGATAAACATGTAATTATACAAATTGCTGAATCTCAGAAAAACGCACAAACTATAAAAGCTTGTGCGTTTTTTTCTTAAACTTATGTATCTCTATTTTTCACATAAACAGTAAACTTTTTCCACTTACCATTCGCAGAAAATGCGTAGATATCACAGGAACCAACCTCTTTTGCTGTAACCCTTCCATCCGACGATATCCTTGCTACGGCTGGATTTGCATTCCAATACCGAATGGCATCCACATGATGCTCTACGATTTTTTCTTTTGGAACTTTTAACTCTACCTTCACTTTCTTCATTTGCCCCTTCTTCAGGAAAAGTTCCTTCTTATCTACCTTAACCCCAAGGGCATTTCCTTTGGTGCTATCCTTAGATTCTGTCCGAATATGCATCGGTAAACTGCTCAACAAAATTGTTTTTTTACCATCTACGATTCTATAAGCAAAAATTTGGAACTTGTAAGAAGTGTTCTCTTCCAATTTTCTACTAACGTATGCTGTTTTTCCTGCCCCAAGCACTGCCAATTGTTTTTTCAGCTTATATTTCACTCCATGGGAATTGCATCGATTTCCGTAAACAATGTAACCATCTGCATTTTCCACCTGTTTCCAATTCAAAACGATCTTGTCTTTCCCTGCACGTACAGTTCCCATTTTAAAAACTGCTGCCTGTGTGCTCACGAACGGCGTCGGCTTTGGAGTTGCAGGAACCTTCGTCGGCGCAACCGTAGGGACAGCCGTTGGTGCTGTGGTTGGTGCTGCTGTTTTAACCGGCTCTGGCGTTGGCTGTTTGGTTGTTTTTGCAGTCGGTGCTGCTGTGATGATTGGTTCCGGTGTCGGAGCTCTGGTTGGTTCCGGTATTATAATCCCCCCTGAAACACCATTCGTCACTTCTTCCTCCTCTTCGCCCTCGTCCCCAAAATCTTCCTCGAGTTCCTCTGGTTCTTCTGGTTCTTCTGGCTCTTCTGGTTCCTCTGGTTCTTCTGGTTCTTCTGACTCTTCTGGTTCCTCTGGCTCTTCTGTCGGTTCCGGTGTAGGCGTAGCGATCACTTCAAATAAAAATATTATCTTCACATTACAATTAATTTTATCCGGAAACGCATAGGTGTACTGCTCTCCTTCTACCGAAAACTGTTCTGCATCGATCACAAACTCCTCGGTTCCCATCTGAACCCTGGCACCCATAAAAACATAATCCGGTTCTGGTTTCCCGCAAATAGTAAGACTTTGTCCTGGCACAATCTTCTTTGATACTTTACTGGTTGCCGTGGTTTCATAATTCTGCGTACCTAACGTTAAAGTACCTTCTCCACCTTCTTCTGCCTCAGCCTTTATATGCACATAACTGGTGAGCTGCACATCATCCAGCAGGTTGCCTTCTGTCAATTCCCCACTTTCTACCTCCACTCCGCAAAAAGCAAACAAGGTAGACTGCATCTGTTCCGGACTTCCCTCTGGTGCAGTATAACTATAGGTATAATCCGGTTCCATAGCAGACACCTGCCTTCTGGCAATATATGCATTTTCCGTGTCGGTTCCATATGCATTCCAATTTCCGTTTCCGGAAACTGCAAACCACACACTCCAACACTGGTTGCAGGTCTCGCTCTCTTCCAGAGAAAATGAACTTTCATCCAATGTACCACTTTCTGAAAACGGCTTTGCATATACCGTATACATCTGACTGCATCCCGGCTCTGTTGGAATCGAAACAACCTGCGCTTTTAACCATTCTGTCATGTACATAAATGGATCTTTCCCTTGGGCATCCTTTGCCGGATCTGCTGTCTGTTTTGGTCCTAAAATCACAGCAACCACATCCTGCCCATTTCTTCCTCTATGACAAAATCCCCATTCATTTTCACTGCCTTCCGGTACATTCACATACTGATACAGCGTTCCCTCTGTACTTCCGTTTGCTTCTACTGCATATTTCCCAGAAGCAGGATACAGTATCTTTTCCATAAGAAAAACATTATTCTTCTGGAAAAGTTCTATATCTGCACCGGTGGTCTTCCAAAACCCTCCTGCCGCCTCATAATCCGCTGCGGAATATCGATAATGCATGTTTTCGTCAGGAAATGCCACACTTTCAAAACTTCCATTCCCCAGAGCATTGATGCGTTCCTCCTCTTCTTCTGCCGCCTCTGTTATTTTTTGAAAATGATGCATTCCAAAAGAGAAACTAAACACCATACTTACGGACAAAAGAATACTTAAACACCTGTTCCTGTTTTTTCTTTTCCTATGCATATGTATCCTCCCCCTTCTTCACATATCGGATACAACCCTTTTATAACCGCCCTAAACAGTTACATTCTTTGTTACAGTTCACATACCTGCGAACTGTAACCATTCTTTTTTCATTCTATCACAGCTTCTATCTCTTGTTGTTACTAAAATTTTACAATTCATTTACTTTTTCATTCCACAAGTCTTCAAGATCAAAGTAGACAATTTCCTATATAAAAGAAAAGCAACCATACCCATTCCATTGAGTACAATTGCTCTTTGTATAATAATTTAATTTTCTTTATGCCCCTTTTTGCTCACAATCCTTATACAAGGAAGGTTCTGCCACCGCTAACATACTTTCATAAACCGCTTCTAATCGTTCCCCAAAAACATGGGACGAAATATGTTTCACACTTTCCTTTGCATCTTCTTTCATCTGTAAGAAACGTGCTTTGCTTTTTAGCTTCTGTAATCCGTCTAAAAAAGATCGTTCATCATAGAATGCGTAGCCATTTACTCCATCTTCCAAAATATCAGCCAGGCACTGATCCTGACGAACCAGCAATGGTTTTCCTGCCGCCAAAGCTTCTATGTAAGTTAACCCTTGTGTCTCACTTGTGGATGCCGAAACAAACACATCTCCCAAGGCATAATAATTCTGGATTTCTTTCCAGGAAACTTCTCCTGTAAACCGGACTTGTTCTGTAAGATTTTTTTCCTTCACATAACTCTCCAATTCTTTTCGTTCCGGTCCATCTCCCACAAACAAAAACTTCACACCCGGATCCTTTGCTAAAACAGGTGCCAGATAACGTAAAATTTCAATGGGATTCTTCTCCTTTGCAAGTCTCCCTACACTAAATAAGATACAGGAAGCCCCCTCCAATTCATATTGTTCCTTTAATCGTCTCACCTTGTCCGGTTCATAAGTTTCAAACTTACTTAAGTCGATTCCTGTAGGTTCCACATCAATAGGCTTATGCACCCCATATTCTATCAATAATTTACGGACCTTCTCAGTAGGGACAACCACTTTATTCGCTTTTTCGCATATGTACCGACTCATAGCACGAGCCACACACTTTAAATTGCTATTCCCCGGCACTTTAAGATAGTGCGTATAATCTTCATAAATGGTGTGGTACGTATGCAACAACGGAATCTGGCATTCTTTTGCTGCTTTTCGGCCTATGTGACCAATAATAAATTCTGTCTGCGTGTGGATCACATCCAATTCCAATTTCCTAATGCGTCTCACCCACTTTCTTATAAGCGGACACCCTACACGCCGGTCTTTCAATAACAAAAATGGAATACTCTTTATACGATATACATTCTCTTCCTTTTCTTTCATTCCCGGATTGCTTACGGTGAAAATATATACCGTGTGCCCCCGCCTTTCCAATTCCTTTTTTAATTGAAATACAGATGTAGCTACTCCGTTGGCTTCCGGATAATAGGTATCTGTAAATACTCCAATCTTCACAATTACACCCTCTCTTGCTTTATCTTAATCGATCTTTGGAAGGGTTGCAAAACTCTTCTCTAATTCTTCATCTGTAGGAACGTAATCCGTCATTTCTCCGTCATTAAACTTCTGATATGCTACCATATCAAAGTATCCGGTTCCTGTAAGGCCAAAAACAATGTTCTTCTCCTCACCAGTCTCCTTACATTTCAAAGCCTCATCAATTGCAACTTTAATTGCATGGCTGCTTTCCGGTGCTGGAAGAATACCTTCAATCTTAGCAAACATCTGTGCAGCCTTAAATACCTCTGTCTGCTCCACACTTCTCGCTGTCATAATTCCATCCTCATACAACTGTGACACAATGGAACTCATACCATGATAACGAAGTCCACCTGCGTGATTTGCAGAAGGGATAAATCCACTACCTAATGTGTACATTTTTGCCAATGGACAAATCTTACCTGTATCACAGAAATCATATGCATAACGACCTCTTGTTAAACTTGGACAAGAAGCAGGCTCAACTGCAATAATTTCATAATCAGCCTCACCTCTCAACTTTTCTCCTGCAAATGGAGAAATCAATCCTCCAAGATTGGAACCACCACCTGCGCAACCAATAATGGTATCTGCTTTAATTCCATATTTGTCTAATGCAGCCTTTGTCTCCAATCCAATGATCGTCTGGTGAAGCAATACCTGTGACAATACGGAACCTAATACATAACGGTATCCTTCCTGAGAAGTAGCTGCTTCTACTGCCTCGGAAATGGCACATCCCAAACTTCCTGATGTACCTGGGAATTCTTCATTAATTTTTCTTCCAACATTTGTATTCATAGAAGGGGATGGTGTTACCTGGGCACCGTATGTTCGCATTACTTCTCTACGGAATGGCTTCTGCTCGTAGGATACTTTAACCATATACACCTGACAATCCAGATCAAAATAAGAACACGCCATAGAAAGTGCGGTTCCCCACTGTCCTGCTCCAGTTTCTGTAGTTACACCCTTTAATCCCTGCTGTTTTGCATAATATGCCTGTGCAATAGCTGAATTCAATTTATGACTTCCAGAAGTATTATTTCCTTCGAATTTGTAATAAATATGTGCTGGGGTTCCTAACTTCTTCTCCAAACAATATGCTCTTACCAATGGTGCCGGACGATACATTTTGTAAAATTCACGGATTTCTTCTGGAATATCAAAGTATGCAGTTGTTTCATCCAACTCCTGCTTTGCTAATTCCTCACAGAAAATAGGAGATAATTCTTCTACCGTAATTGGTTTCATTGTTTCCGGGTTCAAAATTGGAGCCGGCTTATTTTTCATGTCTGCTCTCACGTTGTACCACTGAGTTGGCATCTCCTTTTCTTCCAGATAAATCTTATAAGGGATTTCTCTATTCATAATTTTTCCTCGCTTTCAATAGTGTAATTTAGGTTGATTCATACTGGGTATTATACTGTATTTTACCACTTTATTCAAGCACTCCAAAAATATTGGTAACTGTTCAGAGGGTGAACCTATATGTTTCATTCCTTCATCAGTCGTTTTACAACCATATCATAGAAAAGCAATGACAATACCATACCTACGATCCAACCAATCGGCCAGCTATACCAAATTCCCATAACTCGAAAGATTGGGAAGAATAGATAAGCAAGTCCAACCCGAAGGATCAGATCCGTAAAGGTTGTAATCATGAAATATTTCATAGAGCTGGTTCCTCTAAGCACACCATCTGCCAGTAATTTAAGTGCAACAACAAAATAGAACGGAGTCACAATCTTTAGAAAACTGATTCCAGTCTGTAAAGCCTCCTCTTTCATGGTATCTTCACTCATAAACAAACCAATCGTCTGTCTGCTAAAGCCAAAATAACAGACAAAAAATACTGTACCTATAGCCAAAGCCATAATCGCACCTGCCCGAAAGCCTTTTCGAATACGCTGGTATTTGGCTGCGCCCACATTTTGTGCTGTAAAGGAACTAACACCATTTCCAATAGTAGCAAAACTGGTAATAGCAAAGGTATTTAGCTTAATTGCTGCAGAATATCCTGCAATGACATTTTCTCCTGATTGATTGATCAAAACCTGTACAAACAAATTTCCCACCGATACGAAACTCTGTTGCAGAATACTTGGAATTGCAACTCTTGCAATCTGTTTCAACATATTCCAGGAATATAAGCATAATGGTTCCCTGGTTTCTACCTTTTTTAGACGAACCAGTAAGATTCCCAATGCAATTACACAGGCCATTCCCTGTGCAACAAATGTAGCCCAGGCCACTCCCGGGACTCCCCAGTGGTATTGAATGACAAACAATAAGTCAAGTACTATATTTCCAATAGAGGAACCGATTAGCAAACCTAAGGGAGTTATAGAATCTCCCAGTGATGTAAAAATACCTGTCACAACATTATAAACATAAAGGAAAAGAAAACCTGCTATGTATATTTGCAAATACGCGATGGCATTTGTACGCACAACCTCCGGTGTCTCTAACAAATCCAGAAACACGCCACTCAACAACACGCCTGCTAACACAAGAACTACGGCTAACCCGAACGCGGTCAGCAATGCCGTATAAATGGCCGTTTTCATTTTCCCCATTTCCTTTTGACCGAACAGCTTTGAAACCAATACCGAACACCCTACATTACTTCCTATGGCAATGGCCATAAAAATCATAGTAATGGGATAGGATGCTCCTACCTCTGCCAAAGCATTTTCACCTGCATATTTTCCTGCAATTACACTGTCTGCAATGGTATATATCTGCTGGAAAATCACACTAATAAACATTGGAAGTGTAAATTTCCATAAGACACTGCTTGAATTCCCACTGGTTAAATCTTTCATCATACTGTGTATTCCTTCTTTCTTTAGGTTTCTACATTACCCGAAATGTCCGCACTCAGCATAGGTTACAGTTCACAGGTATGTGAACTGTAACGGATTTGGGCAATACTGCGCATGAAAATTACCCAAATCTGCATACGATAGACTTTCATACGGTATTTTCGGTACCGAAAATACCTACCGCTGAACAGTAACCAGTATAGCATTTTTCGTATTTTCTTTCAAACGGACGTCTTGCCTTTCCTATAAAGATTAAGGTATCAAAAGCCTATATTTTGTTGTGCAATTTTACAATAACAATTTAAAAAGTACCCGCCGAGACATCTTTTTCTGTCCGACGGGTACTGTATTTTTCTTATCATTAAGCTTTCGCATTTCAAGGACATTCACCCACATTTGAGTAACTCCCTATGGGGTTAGAACATTTCGTTTGGTATCTTATTACACACCTACTAGTACCCAGCTCTTCAAAAACTTCTTAATAAAAATCAGCCACTTCATGTCTTCCTGCACATTGACCGGATATCCGGAGATAACAGGATAGAACATAATGAATAACACAACTGCTAACGCTGCATATACGCAACATGCTATGAACACGGCTTTTTTCGTCTTTTCTTTCTTACAATACTTCCAGAGTGTATACATAACATATCCAATCATCAAGGTTATAAATGACACACTCGGAAAATAGTGGTAAATAAATGTACATCTAGCAATACCAGTCCATGGAATCAGTTCTGCAAGGAAACCAAAAACAAGAAACAATGCTGTTCTCTCTCTCTTCCAAATCCATAAAACAATCATTGCTACAAACCCTAGGATTCCTCCCCACCATATCATTGGATTTCCGAAGGAACTAATGCATTCCTGACGGCCGGTACCATCCTGTAGCACATTACAATAATACAGAATCGGGCGTTTCATAATCGGCCATTCATACCAAGTAGACTGATACAGATGCTCCGCCTCTAAATATGCATGATAATCAAACATAGCCTTCTGATTACGCAACATTTTCCCAGCAAGCTGATTCAATTTTGAGTCATTGAATTTCACCGCAAGTTTTCCGGTAAAAGAATTCACATCCTTAATCTGGAAATTCTTCTGCATCTTGCAGTAAGTTTTATCAATGGTTGTATCTACCCCATCTACATGTGGTATGGTTATGATCTCATGCTCCGTGTTGTCTGTATACGGTATCATTTCTGTTTTCGTAGAGAAATTGATCATACCTATATTTTGATCGTCGCTGAACGGAATATAAGATAATGTGTAGATGGTAACCGGTATCATGACAAAGGCAAGCAAACAGAATGCCAATGTCTTAATTGTTTTTCTTGCAAAACCATTGATGACATCCTGATGTAAGATTCCATTACTTTCTCCTTCCGGATCCTTTAATGCATATCGATATTCCATAAATCTTCGAAGGATAGCTGCAAAAAATACGACTGCCAACCCTAATCCGGCATAAACTCCCGGCCATTTACTTGCACATCCAAGTCCCATTGAAATTCCACAACACAACAGTGGTATGAACGTCTTTTTCAAAGAACGATCATAGAAACTCACTATATAGTATTGATACATAAAATAATACATCAGTATAATGAATAATGTGACATACACATCTATGGTAGCTATTCTGGTCTGCGCAAAATGCATGAAATCAGCTGCAAATAATACAGTTGTTACCGTAGCCAGCCATGTTTTCCCGAACATTCTTTTGGAGAACAGGTAAAAAATAGGCAACATTGCAATACCAATCAAAGTCCCCATAATTCTCCATCCAAATGGACACATACCATAAATCCGGATACCAAGAGACATAATGAATTTGCCCAAAGGTGGATGGGTCCATTCATAATTGTATACACCCTGCACCATCTCGTAAGCAGTTCTGGCATGATAAATTTCATCAAAATAAGTACTGTCCCTATAACTGGAAGCTTCTGGAAGTTTCTCTGCTTCATCAAACAAGGCACTGTATTCTGCTGCATTTGCCGGTTGTACCACAGCACCAGTTTCATCATGAAATATCAGCTCATTGGTTACCGTAACAGCCGAATTACAGCGCAAGCGAAGAAACGGTTGCGTACTGTAAAAGTCAATACTGTTCCATTTGAATACTTCGTTCATTTGGAATTTCGCCGCCTCAGCACCTAATGTATTGATATCCTGACCATTGACTGCAACACTGGTCCAATTCATACCGTCTGCACTTTCTTCCAGATAAAACTCTCTTCCCTCGTATCGTCCATTGTAATACCACATTTTCGTCAAGTTTGCTGTTTTGTTGGAAACATTTAATGTAATACAGTCTCCCTGGGCCTGACTTTCCCAGTATGTCATAGGCGCATCTTTATCTCCCAAGTTAAATAATGCGATTGCGCCGTAAATAATCGTAATTGCCAAAATTGAAATCCAATCATATTTTGTAAACGAAGTCTTTTTCTCGCTTGCACGTGGTGCCCAATAATCATTTGCCATTCTGGATGGAATCACAAAGTCCTTTTCTTCTATTTCAGGATCTGTAGGATTTTTCAATGGATGAATAATAAAATCCCTAATCAAATGCACCGTCGCATAGATAACCACCAACATATGTGCAATGGCAACCATTTGTGGATACCAGGCCTCCCAGTCAAAGTCCTCTGGAGTATAAAACTTAAATGCATGCCAGATATTTGCTGATTGTGTGACGGTCAACAATACATACAAAATAAAATATTGCTTCCGTGGTTGATACAAGTATGCTAACAATAACAATATAAAGGCTGGAAACATATATCTCTCATGTACACGAACGGAAAAGGTAAAAAATCCTATAGAGATCATTGCACCAAGAATAAAGTACTTAGAAGGATTCTCCCTTTTTCGATTCAACACAAAAATCACTACCGCTAAGAGACAAATGAGTACCACAAAGATCGTTCCCCAAGTGGAACAAGGCAATCCCCATTTCACTTCTGACTGGGAATGCCAGTTTAATTTGAAAACTTCCCAAAAATTATATGCATTAACCGTTACTTTTTCATAAGATACCAAAGTTCCCGCATACAAAGTCACTACTCCCCAAAAGGCCTGAGCAGCACGAACAAAAAGATTGGATGATGCCTGTACCAATCCTCCATTGGTTGGTAAAAAGGTAGCAACTGCCTCTGGATGTTCCATTCCTTTTTGTGTCCAAAATCCAATTGGATCTGCAGCAAAATTCACCCAATACACATCAAAATCAAAGGGCAACACACAAATATACATTGCAAAAATTGCCAATAATCCCAAACCTAAATGCTTAAAAAATCTCTTCACGCTAAAATCATGTAAAATAACCTGATCAATAATCGCTAAAATGAGTATAGGAGTCAAAACCAAGGTTTGTGGTTTTATCAAAATTCCCAATGCGAACACATAATATGCAGGAATCAGTTTTTTCTCAGCAACAAGCGTAATCATTATTGCCAGACATAATGTAAAAATCGAATCCACCTGTCCCCACATAGCAGAATCCATCAACATCACAGGATTAAATATGTAAAGACATACAAAATATAGTGATGTTTTTTCATTGAAACGTTTTCTTGCCAATTTATAAATCAAAGCTCCTGTTGCAAGATCACAAAGCATAGCAGGCATCTTCAAAGCCACCGTACCCACTGACAAACCAGGGATCAAGTGTCGAAACAATCCCACGATCCATAAAATATACATATATCCAGGTGGATAATCCGCAAAGGTTCCGGCATTGTAAAAATTGCCAAACCCATCCTTATACACAGAATCTGCCCAATAGGAAAAACATCCCATATCTACTGCATATCCCGAATCAAACTTTGCACATACATAGCGCACAACCAATCCAAGGAAAAGAATGCAGCTAAGCGACAACCAATTTCTTGGATTTTTTTGTACCGCTACTTCATTCCCCACACTTACATTTTTTACAAGGCATTCGTAAAATGCAATCATAATACAAATAATGCCTATTACACATGCTGTTACAATTCCCATTTCTTTCTCCTTTTTTGTTTTTTTAGGTCTCATTCAGAGTCCACCCTATTATAACACCTTACCTGATATTTATGAACAATTTTTGTCATTTGGCTACATTCTCACAATAAAGAAAAAAAAGTTACTGTATATCATTTCTTTGTATACAGTAACTTTTTTCAAAATTGACTTTTTCTATTTTCTTAAGAACCAATTGGAACCAATTTGAATACCGCCGTATTCGCGTAAGTAATAGGCTCACTGTCCCTTGAAAAGAACACGATCCCATCCACTGGCGCAAAAACCTGTTCTTTTACGGTTCCTTCATAAGGATCAATAATCTCCGCCATCAGTTCTCCTTTTTGCACTTCTTTTCCAACTCTTTTGATGCACTTAAAGCTTCTTCGATACAATCGCCTGGCATGGTAAACACATCCTGTTTCCTATACATTGCTAACAATGACTCTTCTCCATGTAAACAATCTTGTTGGCCAAGGAGCGCAGTTCCTTTCACAATCACACGAAACATGCTATGTAAATCTTCACAATTGCCATATATATACACATTGCCAAAAGAATCAACACCCTGTTCATAGGATACCTTCGGTAACAGTTCGATCTGTAAATCTGTTATTTCTTGTCGTTCATCCGAATGTGGAAAACACTTCAATGTAAAGGAATGTTTCTGGGCCACATTCGAAAATTCTATCTGCATTTCATATCGAAATTGAAACTTCTTCATCTAACCCGCCTCCAATTGTCTGCAGAATAGAAGGACATCACGCATCTTTATGGATGCCGGGGTAAAACCAATCTAAACCACTGACTCAATTATTCTTACAATTTCATAATAATCGATTTGGTCAGATTCTACATTTCTTCCCGAAGCACAATGGCATTGTCATATGCTCTGGTAAGATTACTGCTCAAGGAATTTGGATCTTCATCCAAATAATACTTCACAATTTTAGGCACAAAATAGTAAATTCCCTTGTCATCTGCCACTCCATTACCAGGGGCATTGAGCAGTGCTACATTTCCCTTTCGATAGACATCAAAAATATGAGGCACACCAATGAGGGATTCATCTACAAAGTTCATTGGATACAGGTAGTCCTCTGAAATCCTTCGATAAACTGCGCCCACACGCTCTTTCTTTCCATCGTACGTCCGGTAATAGAGCTTATCTCCTTCCACAACCAAATCCTGTCCGCTAACCAAATGAGCACCTGTCTTCTCTGCAAGATAGGAATGTTCAAAATATGCCGCATTATAACGACCTGGTGTAAGAATGACCGTGTGTCCTTCTACATTCACATAATCCATGGTCTGGCATAAAAGCTTTGCATAATCTCTGTTATCCTCCAGACGATTCTGTTCAAAGGTTTTAGGGCTACTTTTCCTACATAGTTCTCTTGCAACCATAGGATAAGAAGCACCGGATGGAACTCTAAGATTATCCTCCAAAACATACCATTCTCCATTTTTCCCTTTTACCAAATCAATTCCGGAAATATGAGAATACACTCCTTTACTCGGCATGACGCCTTCACACTCTACCATGTAACCGCTGGAAGCAAAAATAAAATCTTCTGGAACTACTCCATCCTTCACGATTTTCTTATCACTATAAATATCCTTAATAAATAAACTAAGGGCCTTCACCCGTTGGGAAAGCCCCCTTTCTAAATAGGCAAATTCTTCGGCTTCAATAATCCTTGGGATGGCGTCAAACGGGAATAACTGTTCTTTGAACTGTCCTTTTTTATAAATGCTAAACTTTACACCATATCTGGCCAGCAAACTATTGATAGTCTCTGTATGTTCAAACAAGTCAAAATTTTTGTAGTCAATCATCTTTTCCGCCTCCTTTGTTTGTGTTACAATTCACAGCCGTCTTTCCAACATAATGCGCCAGTCTGCTTCATATAAATCAACCATAAATAGTAACCGAATAGAACAAAAGGACAGCAATCACACGTACATTACATCGTTGTAATCGCTATCCTATCTCTGCAACTTTCTTCTAATATAAGAAGAAGTTTTCCTATAAAACAAAAAGGGCATACAGATTTAATCTGCACACCCTTGTACTCGTTTAATACAGTTATTATAGCATTTTGCTTACATATGTCAATTGGTAATTTATGGCGTATTTATGTTCTTGCATAAATCCTCTTCTGTCTGCGCACCCTATCACTGAAAGGATGGTGCTATATGAACACAAAATCGACGAATACCTATGACGATGACAATATTCCTAATGTAGATCTGCCAAAGAACCAAAACAACGATAATGTGGAACCACTTCCAGAGTCTACAAGACCTCGAAAAGATGGTCCTGGCGGGGAGAACGGTGATTGAATGGTCGACAATCATGAACTTCCTATCGGTTTCACAATGGAACTTACACAGCATTCCGACATTTTAAACAAATTTGCCGAACTTTCTAAGGAAGAACAGAAAATTATTATAGATGGCGCAAAACAGACCAACTCCCGCAGCGAAATGCGCCATTATGTAGAAAACATGTTTCGGTAAAATTCTTTGGAAGAAAAAAAGCCCCATGAATGCAAGCATTCTGGGGCTTTGTATATGCATTTTGTTTGCAAATAATAAATTATCTCTTTGAGAACTGTGGAGCACGACGAGCTGCTTTCAAACCGTACTTCTTTCTTTCCTTCATACGAGGATCACGAGTTAAGAAGCCTGCTTTCTTAAGAGCTGGTCTGTAATCTCCGTCTACTGTTAATAATGCACGTGAGATACCATGTCTGATAGCTCCAGCCTGACCTGTGAAACCACCACCATGAACGTTTACTAAAACGTCATATTTATCTGCTGTCTCTGTTAAAACAAGTGGCTGACGAACGATTAACTTCAATGTCTCAAGACCGAAGTACTCATCCATATCCTTCTTGTTGATTACAATCTTTCCTGTACCTGGTACTAAATATACTCTAGCGATACTCTTTTTTCTTCTACCTGTTCCGTAAAATTTTGAACTAGCCAATGTTATTTCCTCCTTTCGAATCCGAATTAATATCTCTTAGCGATTTCTAAAACTTCTGGTTTCTGAGCTGCATGATCATGTTCTGGACCAGCATAAACATGTAATTTTTTCAACATATTTCTTCCCAAAGGTCCCTTTGGCAACATACCCTTTACAGCAAGAGTGATAACATTTTCAGGCTTCTTAGCCAACATTTCTTTTAATGTAGTCTCTTTCATTCCACCTACATAATCTGAATGATGGTAATAAATCTTCTGATCCATCTTCTTACCTGTTACTTTAATCTTATCTGCGTTGATTACGATCACATAATCACCTGTATCAATATAAGGTGTGTAAGTAGGCTTATTCTTTCCTCTCAACACCTTTGCAATTTCTGAAGACAAACGTCCTAATGTCTGATCTGCGGCATCTACCACATACCATTTTCTCTCAACATTAGCTGTACTAGCCATATAACTTTTCATTGGTTTTCCTCCTTGTAATATATCCAAATGAAATCTAATCCTTCATTTACATCCGTCATACGCTTTCCATACTTATTACCGGGGCTTTGGTTAAGCACTTCTAGACATATCACAGTTATTTATTATAACTTTTTCCAATTCCCTTGTCAATAATTATTTTTTATTCTTCCTTTTTTATTTTTCTTTCTTTTCTTCTTCTGTTGAAGCCTGTGTTTTCTTCCCTGCAACCTTCTTTTTTCTCTTTCTTTTAATGAAGATATATACCACTATGGCAATAATTAAAATATAGTACCATGTATAAATGAAAAAGAACAGTATGCCTTCCAACACACTTATGAATTGTTCCACCGATCCTTTGCAAGTGGATACTAAGCGTTGTATAAATGTATCTGTCACTTCCGGTTCCGCTGCGTATTCGGTCACCTGACGGATGGAAATCTGAATATACGAGTATGCCACATCAGACTCGATATTTTTCATGGTTGACTTCAATTCTGCAATCTTTACTTGCAGATCAAATAACTTTTCTTCTATCTCCAGCACTGTTTCGTCTTTTTTTGCCTTTTCCAGCAATTCCAAATATCTTTTTTCTTCCACCTGATATACTTCAAGTTCCGATTGGCATGTACCATATTGTTGTGTCACGTTCTCTACATTGGAGCTCTTGCTTCTAACATCGCCCAATGCAGAGGAACCTTCCATAATCTCATCAAACTTTTTGCTTGGCACTCTTACGGTTGCTTCATATTCATATCTCTTTTCACTCTTTGAAATCTCATAATAACTATAAAGATCTCCACCATCCTGTGTACTTTCTTCTTCCACAAATCCACCAGCATCTTGAACAAGTTCCCGGAATGTTCCCACTGCTTTATCAAAATCTAGTGTGTCAACAATGAGATTTCCACGATAGACTAACATCTCTCTATTAAGAGACTGTTCATCATCTTCCTGTACATTCCCTTTCCTATCCGAAACATCCTCATTAGTTCCAGATTCTACATATTCGTCACTTTCACCAGAATAAGCATTATCGATACTATCAACAGACATTTCCTTATATTCAGAAGAACTCTCCGACACGGAACCTGATGTATCGTAAACACTTTTATCTTCTTCTCCAGTTCTTCCACACCCTGTGACACAGAGCAAAAGCAACAGCATTACCAAAATACTCTTCTTTCGAATACATTTATTATTCTTCATAAATTCCCCTCCTATTTCCTTGTAACTGATATGTAGTGCCTCTTGTCAAGTGTAAATTTGCAAGATTTACAAGAAACACTTTTGTAAACTGAAGGCATTTTGAAAAGGTCAGGGTTTCAGATCCCGGCATTGGCCACTCTGATATACGTGGATTGGTTACC
>JBGVLO010000228.1:0-2029 GCA_045124315.1 Lachnospiraceae bacterium | reverse complement strand
GTATGTGAAGAAATATTTGAAATAAAATGGATGTTGAATTAACAGTGCGAAGGGATAAGTGATTAAACATCTGTCTAGAACTATGAATGTTTACTATTAATTCAAAGTTTTATTTGTATCATATGATGCTGGGGTCAAAAGCCCATAACTTAAATTGTGCAATTTGACAAGTGCTCAAAAAACTACAGACTTTTGACTCTAGCATTCTCATATTAAGGGATGCAAAAAGTGATATAAAATATTTGGGAGGAACAAAAGTGGAATCACATTTTTTTGCGATGATGGCGCGGATGAAGTATATTGAACGCTGGGCACTGATGAGGAATGCAGAAGTGGAAAATATCAGTGAACATTCTATGGAAGTAGCTATGCTAACTCATGCGCTGGCTATTATAGGAAATGCTCGTCTTGGTAAGTCTTTGAATGCAGAACGAGGAGCTCTAATTGGTTTGTTCCATGATTGTACAGAGATTATTACAGGTGATATGCCAACACCGATTAAGTATTATAGTGAGGATATTACAAGTGCATTTCAGGAGATAGAGGAAAAGGCTGCCAGTAAGTTGTTAGGTATGTTGCCGGAAGATATGCGGAAATATTATGAAGCTCTTTTTTATGAGAAAGAAGAGGATGCATATTTGTGGAGATTGAAAAAGGCAGCAGATAAGATATCTGCTGTGGTGAAATGTATCAAAGAGGAGAAAGCAGGGAATACAGAATTTATTTCTGCGAAGAAAACGTTGGAAAGTTCATTGGACGAAATGGGCTTGGATGAGGTTGCCATTTTTAAGGAAGAATTTTTACCGTCCTATTACAAAACATTGGATGAGTTGCATTAAAAAAATATTTTGGTACTAGTTTCTATATGAAAAATGTAGTAAAATAGTAATAGGTATGTAGAGGATAAATGGTCATCCATTTGTTTATGTACTAGTTCAGATAAAATTTATTGAATTATATAGGAGGAAACTAGATTGGAAAAAGAAATGATTATTGTGCTTGACTTTGGTGGTCAGTATAACCAATTAGTTGCACGTCGTGTTCGTGAGTGTAATGTCTATTGTGAGATTTATTCTTACCGTATAGATATTGAAAAGATTAAAGAGATGAACCCAAAGGGAATTATTTTGACAGGTGGTCCAAATAGTTGTTATGAAGCGGATTCTCCTAGTTATTCAAAGGAATTGTTTGAACTTGGAATTCCGGTATTGGGGCTTTGCTATGGTGCACAGCTTATGATGCATGTGTTAGGTGGTAAGGTAATTACTCCGGAAGTTGGAGAATACGGAAAGACGGATATTACCTACACAGAGAATGCAGTATTGTTCCAGGATATGCCAAAGCAATCAGTTTGTTGGATGAGTCATTTTGATAGAATTTCAGAAGTTGCACCAGGCTTTGAAATTACTGCATTTACTGCAGATTGCCCAATTGCAGCTACACAGAATGTAGACAAGAAATTATATGCAATTCAGTTCCATCCGGAAGTGCTTCATACGAAGAACGGAACACAGATGATTGGCAACTTTGTAAAGAAAGTTTGTGGATGTGAAGGAAGCTGGAGAATGGACTCTTTTGTAGAGAATACGATTACAGAAGTTCGTGAGAAAGTGGGAGATGGTAAAGTTCTTCTTGCTCTTTCCGGTGGAGTAGATTCTTCTGTTCTTGCAGCATTGCTTGCTAAAGCAATTGGCTCGCAGCTTACTTGTGTATTTGTTGACCATGGTCTTCTTCGTAAGAACGAGGGTGACGAGGTAGAAGGTGTATTCGGTGAAAATGGCGAGTTTGATATTAATTTTGTACGTGTTAACGCACAGGAAAGATATTACGCAAAGCTTGCTGGAGTGACAGAGCCTGAAGCGAAGAGAAAGATTATTGGAGAAGAATTTATCCGCGTATTTGAGGAAGAAGCTAAGAAGATTGGTGCTGTAGATTTCCTTGCACAGGGAACCATTTATCCAGACGTAGTTGAGTCTGGTCTTGGTGGAGAATCTGCTGTGATCAAGTCACACCACAATGTAGGTGGACT
>JBGVLO010000227.1:0-2758 GCA_045124315.1 Lachnospiraceae bacterium | reverse complement strand
CATGCCAAGTGAGTTGGAATATAACACAGGAAATAGGGAAAATGCATTCATTCCCGCTCCAATTTCTTTTGCCTGTTCCAGCATTCCATCCATCTGATGCCAGTAATTGGTCAATACAAACACCAGAAGAATATAGTACCTCGGGTTTACCACCCATTTTCTAAAGTTCTGTTTCACAATTGCAATAATACTCTTTATCACCTTCATTCCGTTTTTTCCCCCTCTCTCCTAATCAATTTTTGCATGATCAGATATTCTATCAAAACATAGATACCAAAAAACACCAATGTATATAAGATCCCAAATCCAAAATTCAAAATCCGGATATCTCCATTTGCCAAACATTCGATTTGTAATTCCAAAGGAATGCGGATTCCACCCAAAATCTGTAACACATACAAAAATAAATATGGGCATATACTTGCAACAAAAGGATTTGAAAGCAGCATAGAACCCAATACTCCCAAAATCGCAGTCGTTCCGCCATACAGAAAATGAGTGAGAAACCGAAGCAGAAAATATTTTGTAATTTTCCCTGCATGCAGTAAACTTGCAGCCAAATAGGGAGACTGCGCATAACCACTATTCATTTGCAATGGTACACCCAAAACAAAATACAAAAAAAGCAAATAGATCAATAATCCAATGGTCGCCACAAAACCACCTGACAAAAAACAGGCAATGGTCTTTGCGATGCAATATTTCTTTTTTCCACTTCTCTGCAGGATCAACGGAAGATTCCCACTACTCTTTTCCTTATAGAAAGATAATCCGTATGGAAGAACCATGCAAATGGTTCCAAGATGCCGAAACGATCCTCCCCAAATCACACCTTCCAGCATATCAATTACAGTAAAATCAACATCCGGTAATGATATCAGGTAAATGACAGCGAAAAGCAGCGCACATACATACAGACTTTTTTGCGAAATCATTTTCTTACACTCTACTGCTATCATCGCAGTTCTCTTATTCTTTCTCGTTTCCATCCTATATCTATCCCCTTATCGAATCAATTGTCCGGTACCGGCATCTACCATAAAAACCACAGCCGTATAATACCCATCACCAGCTTCATCATCATATTTTCTCCCCGAAAAACTCCATACGGGTTTTGTGATCACTCGGTCTCCATCCATGTCAGGCAGATACACCAATCGTCCTGCATCCAGCACATACCGTTCCCTTCCTGTATAAGATACGCCTTCAAACTGACTCAAAACTGCATCTTTTGCCGTGTTATAATCAATCACCTTTTTGGTTCCTAATTTCTCTGTACATTTCTGATAATTCTCCACTCTGACATAATCCACTCCACGCTCTGTATAAAACAGTTCAATCTTTGGAATGTCTCTGAATGTTCCATCTTCATTTACATCTGCATTCGCATCAGCTAAAAAGGTGATTCCATCTTTTTGTATATAAGCATAGATAAAATATCCGTCCTTGCTGTAACTGGTATCTATTTTTTCATCTTTATATCCAATTGTATTACGATGGTTTTCTAAAAGATCCTCTTTTTGAATGCCATACACATCCATAACATCTCCCACCTCTACTCCATACTTCTTCAAAAATTTTTTTACTTCCTCTCTCGTTTCATCTACCGTCTGGAATTCCAATTCCCGTTCTTTCCATTCCTTTTTCAAAAAGCCCGAATAACTGATCTGGTTTCCCAATGTCATACCAACTGCCGTCTGATACACCCACATCTGTTGTGGAAAAATCTTGCTCGCATTCCAATCATAGATTGACAAAATTTCTTCCGCTAACGTTGTGTGCTCACACACCTTTATACCGTCTCCTAACATATAAAATTGTAAATACCTTTCCCAATTTGTATTTTTAATTTGTTTTCCTGTTGCTTTGTATGGATCCACATTATTATGCTCATCCGCCTTAAGATAATCCATCACTTCATATTCCCTGTCCTCCTGAATGAAATCTTCCAGTATTTTTTGGTTATCCACACTTTCCTGTTCCAGTCCATAAATATTACAGGTTGTCACATTTTGAGTCTCCACACTTTCTTCCATCGTTACAATCGGCTGTTCTTCCTTATCTGCCACATCTTTTGTTACATCTTGGCAGCCTGTAATCCCCAACATGCCAATCAAAATAAAAGTCAAAACACACCATTTTCTCATATTACCCTCCAAAATCACTTTCTACTAGTTTGCATCGATCATTATTCAAACGGAAACCATATGTTACATATATTTATTACACATAACATATGGTTTCACATAGAACTTCACAACTAGTTGCCAGACAATTTTTCTACAACGCCACATTGTTCAATTGGCACAACCCACTTGAACATACCAGTATTGTATTTTATGAAATCCAATCACCATCCACTCTCAACGGTGCATTTTGCGTACTTGGCACAGAACCTTTAAGCTTACAAACTGTATTTTTACCTGGTGTATTGTTATAAGGTATATCAACTGTTCCTGTTCCCGTTACAGCTTTATTCACAGACAATTGACTTGAACCGGAATAAATAGAATAAACAATCTTATAACTTCCTCCACCAGTCATACTTTGTGTCTTTACCTGCGCATATCCTCTTGTACCAATTTTAGTGCTTGTATCGCTTGCAAATGAACTTTCTCCAGGGTATAAATAAAAACTAAATACCTTCCAATCTGTTGCTGCGAATGCCTGCATTGATGTTGTTGCTATTGATAAAGCTGCTGCTCCTACAATTATTTTCTTTGCATATTTTTTTACATTGATCATATTTCCACATCCC
>JBGVLO010000226.1:0-2759 GCA_045124315.1 Lachnospiraceae bacterium | reverse complement strand
CATGCCAAGTGAGTTGGAATATAACACAGGAAATAGGGAAAATGCATTCATTCCCGCTCCAATTTCTTTTGCCTGTTCCAGCATTCCATCCATCTGATGCCAGTAATTGGTCAATACAAACACCAGAAGAATATAGTACCTTGGGTTCACCACCCATTTTCTAAAGTTCTGTTTCACAATTGCAATAATACTCTTTATCACCTTCATTCCGTTTTTTCACCCTCTCTCTTAATCAATTTCTGCATAATCAGATATTCTATCAAAACATAGATACCAAAAAACACGAATGTATATAGGATCCCAAATCCAAAATTCAAAATTCGGATATCTCCATTTGCCACACATTCGATTTGTAATTCCAATGGAATGCGGCTTCCACCCAAAATCTGTAACACATACAAAAATAAATATGGGCATATACTTGCAACAAAGGGATTCGAAAGCAGCATGGAACCCAATACTCCCAAAATCGCAGTTGTTCCTCCATACAAAAAATGAGTAAGAAACCGAAGCAGAAAATATTCTGTAATTTTTCCTGTATGCAATAAATTTGCAGCCAAATACGGAGACTGCTCATAATCACTATTCATTTGCAATGGTGCACCCATAACAAAATACAAAAATAGCAAATAGATCAATAATCCAATGGTCGCCACAAACCCACCTGACAAAAAACAGGCAATGGTCTTTGCGATGCAATATTTCTTTTTTCCACTTCTCTGCAATATTAGGGGAAGATTCCCACTACTCTTTTCCTTATAGAAAGATAATCCGTATGGAAGAACCATGCAAATGGTTCCAAGATGTCGAAAAGTTCCTCCCCAAATCACACCTTCCAGCATATTAATTACACCAAAATCAGCATATGGTATTGATATCAGGTAAATGACAGCGAAAAGAATTGCACATACATACAGACTTTTTTGGGATAACATTTTCTTGCATTCAACGGCTATCGTTGCATTTCTCCTTTTGTTTTCTGTCTTCATTTTCTTCTCCTTATCTGATCAATTTTCCGGTACAGGCATCTACCATGTAAATAAGATCCGTATAATACCCATTTCCTGCTTCATCATCATATTTTTTACCAGAAAAACTCCATACGTTTTTTGTGATCACTCGGTCTCCATCCATGTCAGGCAGATACACCAATCGTCCTGCATCCAGCACATACCGTTCCCTTCCTGTATAGGATACCCCCTTAAACTGACTCAACACTGCATCTTTTGCTGTATTGTAATCGATCACATTTTGAGAGCCAATTTTCTCGGTACATTTCTGATAATTCTCCACTCTGACATAATCCACTCCACGCTCTGTATAAAACAGTTCAATCTTTGGAATGTCTCTGAATGTTCCATCTTCATTTACATCTGCATTCGCATCAGCCAAAAAGGTGATTCCATCTTTTTGTATATAAGCATAGATAAAATATCCGTCCTTGCTGTAATTGGTATCTATCTTTTCATCCTTATCTCCAATTGTATTACGATGATTTTCTAAAAGATCCTCTTTTTGAATGCCATACACATCCATAACATCTCCTACCTCTACTCCATACGTCTTCAAAAACTTTTTTACTTCCTCTCTCGTTTCATCTACCGTCTGGAATTCCAATTCCCGTCCTTTCCATTCTTTCTTCAAAAAACTCGAATAACTGATCTGGTTTCCCAATGTCATACCAACTGCCGTCTGATACACCCATAACTGCTGTGGAAAAATTTTACTTGCATTCCAATCATAGATTGCAAGCTTTTCTTCCGATAATGTGGTATGCTCACACACCTTAATACCATCTCCGAATGTGTAACTTTGTAAATACCTTTCCCAGTTTGTATTTTTTATTTGTTTTCCTGTTGCTTTGTATGGATCCACATTATTATGCTCATCCGCCTTAAGATAATCCATCACTTCATATTCCTTGTCATCCTGAATAAAATCCTCCAGTATCTTTTGGTTATCCACACTTTCCTGTTCCAGGCCATAAATATTACAGGTTGTCACATTATTTGCTTCCGTATTTTCCTCAATCGTCACAATTGCGGTTTCCGTTTGTTCCTTATCTGTCACATCTTTTGTTACGTCTTGGCAGCCTGTAATCCCCAACATGCCAATCAAAATAAAAGTCAAAACACACCATTTTCTCATATTACCCTCCAAAATCACTTTCTACTTGTTTGCATCGATCATTATTCAAACGGAAACCATATGTTACATATATTTACTACACATAACATATGGTTTCACATAGAACTTCACAACTAGTTGCCAGACAATTTTTCTACAACGCCACATTGTTCAATTGACACAACCCACTTGAACATACCGGTATTGTATTTTATGAAATCCAATCACCATCCACTCTCAACGGTGCATTTTTCGTACTTGGCACAGAACCTTTAAGCTTACAAACTGTATACTCGTCTGGTGTACTGTTATAGGATACATTAACTGTCCCTGTTCCTGTTACAGTTTTATTCACAGACAATTGACTTGAACCGGAATAAATGGAATAAACAATCTTATGACTTCCTCCACCAGTCATACTTTGTGTCTTTACCTGAGCATATCCTCGTGTATCTCCTTTAGTACTTGTAGAACTTGCAACTGTACTTTCACCAGGGTATAAATAAAAACTAAATACCTTCCAATCTGTTGCTGCGAATGCCTGCATTGATGTTGTTGCTATTGATAAAGCTGCTGCTCCTACAATTATTTTCTTTGCATATTTTTTTACATTGATCATATTTCCACATCCC
>JBGVLO010000225.1:0-13386 GCA_045124315.1 Lachnospiraceae bacterium | reverse complement strand
TTTATCAAATCAAGAACCTGACATAGTAGAATATACTGTGTCAGGTTCTTTGTTTACTCTGATACATAGAATTCCGTTGTGCAAGCAATGATAGAAAAATACCTTCAAATATCTGTAACAGTTCAGCCGGGAGCTGTCCTGAACTGTTACCAATATCTTTCGTAAACCGGAAAGATGCAGCAGTTTGTGGTATAAAATAAATATACATGCGCATAATAAAAGAAAGATACTGAATGTTATGTGCGCATAATCAAAGAAAGATACTGAATATAATGTGCGCATAATAATAAAAATTGTAATATAGTATATTGCGTATAATCAAATTCTTTGATAAAGTAAACTTGGAGGTAGAGGGTTATGATATTAAAGAGAACAATTTATAAGAAGCTTCTTGAGTGGAAAAAGGAATGCGAGGGAAAAAAAGCAATTTTAATAGAAGGTGCAAGACGAATTGGCAAGTCAACTGTATGTGAAGAGTTTGCAAAAAATGAATATAAAAGTTATATAGTGATTGATTTTGCAATTTGTTCGGATGAAATAAAAGAATATTTTAATAGGTATATTAACGACTTGGATACTTTTTTTATGCTTTTGTCAACAGCATATGGTAAAAAGCTTTATCCAAGAGAAAGTCTGATTATTTTTGACGAAGTACAACGTTTTCCTAAGGCGAGGGAGGCAATCAAATATTTGGTGGCAGATGGTAGATATGATTATATTGAAACCGGATCCCTGATATCTATTAAGGAAAACGTGAAAGATATTGTGCTTCCATCAGAAGAACGTCATTTAAAGATGTATCCTTTGAATTTTGAGGAGTTTTGTATCGCACTTGGTGAAGAACAAATGATTTCGTATATACAACATTGTTTTTTTAACAAAGAACCACTGGAAAGAAATATGCACAATAAGGCGATGCTTTTATTTAAACAATATATGCTGGTTGGAGGTATGCCAAAAAGTGTAGTTCTGTTCATTGAATATCATAAAGATTTTGAAATTGTGGATAAAGAAAAAAGAGATATTTTGGATCTATACAGAAGTGATATTATGAAAATCAGGGCCCAGTACAGAAATAGGGTGATTGCAATTTATGATCAGATTCCCGGCTTGTTATCACAACATGAAAAGAGAGTAGTATTTAAAGAGGTTTGTCAAGGAAGTTATGGGGATCAGTATGAAGAAACATTTTTTTGGTTATCGGATTCAATGATTTCAAATGAATGTTTCTTATGCAATGATCCTAATGTTGGGTTGTCTATAAATGAAAAAAGAACCTATGTAAAGTGCTATTTGGGAGATACCGGATTACTTGTAAGTCATGCGTTTGATGAAAATGAATTGTTGGAAAACGAAGTATATAAACAAATTTTGTCTGAAAAGCTTTCCATGAATGAAGGGATGCTTTACGAAAATGTGATTGCGCAAATGCTTGTAGCAAATGGGCATAAACTATATTTTTATACTCATTACAATGAAGAGAAACATCGGAATGATATTGAGATTGACTTCTTAATTTCTAATAATAGCAAATTGAAATATAAGATGTATCCCATTGAAGTGAAATCAGGAAAAAGGTACTCCATAACCTCCTTGAAACGATTCAAAGAAAAATATGCGGATCGCATAGGAGAATGTTATGTGATTCATCCAAGGAACCTTTCTGTAAAAGAAGATATCTTATGTATTCCTCCATATATGACAATATGTCTATAATGAAAAAAATTTTTTCATAAAAGGAACAGGTCGAAGAGGAAGAATAAATATTCTTTGGGCGGAAAAGCAGGAAAAAGGTGAAAAAATTACCTTTTTCCTGCTTTTTATGTAATATTTTCCTGTTTTAGATTGTTTATGTAGTGAAAGGGCCTTTTCAAAATTTAGTAGGAGGTGAGGATTTGACTTCACAAGAGGAATATGTATGGTGTGTAAAAACCTATACAAATATGGTTTTGCGGATTGCAGTGAATTATTGCAAACAGATGGAGGAGTGGAAGTAACAGTAGATGGAATTATGACAGATGGATATCAAAGTGCCGTTGTGTTGTCTGTTGGAAGAACAGACGGCAAAAGTCTGGTAAAGGAGCCAAAGACAAAGATTGATAGCTGGAACTTTGATGAAATTTTCGTTACGGCAGATGGAAAAGATGTGACGAATTGGGGTGTGTTCTATTCTTTTGACCAGAATCCAAATGACAATACGATTCAATGCGTGATTCTTGATCGCAATACGAAATTACTAGAAGATATAGATTCTATAGAACTTCGTATATCCAATTTGTGTAACTATAGTGTAGAGGATATGTGTAATCGGGTAATTGTAGAGGGCGAATGGAAGGTAAAAATTCCATTTGAAACAAAAAAAGTTGCAAAAACTATGGTTGAGAATCAGACTATCCACATCGAAGGAAAGGAATATAACATTGCTACAATCGCTGTGTCTCCAATGGGATATTATATGGAATACACCATACCAAGAAGTATGAGTGAGCATATGCAAGACTACATGAGAACTTTAGAAAATAGTAACACGAAAATGGAGTTATTGTTAAAAGATGGAACGACCATAAATCTTCAGGAGTGTGGAAGTGGTGTGAAAGTTGACGGGGATGTTGTAAAATTTGAATTTAGCGATACCTTTGATACACTGATACAGATGGATGAGATTCAGTGTGTTCGGATCGACGGGGAGGAATTTGAATAATTGAAAAGTATTGAGGATGGACATTTTACAGAGGTTATGTTGATACAAACGAAGGAAGATTGACAAGGTGGAAATCATGTTTGAAAGCTTTGATGAGTTTTGTGCCAACATAGGATAAAACTGCCGAAGAACGTGAGTATTCTTAGATTGATTACGTGGTATAATTATGGTATAATTATCATACAAAAATTTGGAGGTGGTGTATATGCCAACAATTATACCTATTAAGGAATTAAAGAATACATCTGAGATTTCGGATTTGTGTCACAAAACCGATGAACCTGTCTATGTCACCAAGAACGGCTACGGAGATATGGTTATTATGAGTATGGAGACGTTTGAAAATGTATCCGAAAGACTCAAGATGTATCAAAGTCTTGTGACATCAGAGCAACAGATTAAAGAAGGCAGTGTAAAAGACGCAAGAGAATCATTAGCAGCAGTGAGGGAAAAATATGCATTATAGACTGATTGTCACGGCTGAGATGGAGAGATTACTTGAGGAGCATGTAAGATATTTATTGAAGGAGTTTAAGAGTAATCAAGCTGCATCACATTTGTTAGATGGTGTAGGAGAAATCTATGATTATCTTGAGATTAATCCGCAGATGTATCGTGAGAGTCAAGATCCGTTTTTGCATTCTTTTCATTATCGGGAAGCAAAGGTAAATGGTATGGATTACATTATAGTTTACAAGATTCTTGAGGATGCCGTATATATTCTTGGAATTTTTAATTGCTTGGAGAATTACTCTCAAAAGATGCAGATAATTTGGGGCGATTTGTGGACATAGATTGTCATAATAAATGAATGAAATAGAGAAAGAGTCGAATGAATTTATAAAACGCGGTTAAAAAATTAGTGGAGGTGGGACGATTTCTTGGCCTAGCTAAGAAAAACTGTAAAATATTTTCTGGCAAGACAAAGAAAGTGTCCCTACCCCCGTCTACTCAATTATTTAGAAGATAATAACTTTTCAAATACACTTCGGTTTATGGTGAAGGATACTGCGCCCATATATCCCGGTGCCACTTCGTATTCATCGAATAGTACAACTAAATTGCCATCGGTATCGAAGTAGAAATCCGCATCTTCAGGTAGCTTTTGAAAGTCAAACTCTTTCAGTTCATCATCTGAATCGATAAAATAACTTTTCTCTTCATCCTCTTTCATCTGCTCACGCATTTGTCTTTGAATTTCTTTTGTCAGCACATCGATATAATTGCTGTCCTCCTTAAAGTAATCTGCCAGCTCCTTTATCTTTCCGGTATTCTTGTCAATATTGAACACTTTTTTGTATTCTGTTCCGGATGCCATCACTAATGTAGTATCAATTTCAAGAACCAGTTCCTGTTCATTTTCTCGAATTACCTGATAGGTAGATTTCAGTTCGTAATTTCCCACACCTTCTGTAGCTTTCAAATCTTTTTCATACATTGCAATAAATTCATCCGCATACTCTTTTATTGTCTTATTGGTCTTATCTAGCTCTTTTGTATTTTCAGCTGTATCTGAGATTTGAGGAACCTCTACCGATGCCTCAAAATCTTTCGTGTTATCTGCGTAATCCCGAAATGTCACTACTTTTGCAATGGATCCGATTACCGGAATTTTCTGCAATGCATAAGCAGTACCAGACGAAATATTTGGAAGTGCTACCACACACAGACACGCTGCTGCCACTCCAAGCCCTGCGCGTCTAAAATATATCATTTTCCTGTTCTTTTGCTTTGCTTTTTTGGCCTGTTCCATTCCCATTTTTATACGCTCCTTTGCTTCCTTTGGTACTTCAATTTCTTCATATTTTTCTTTCAACATTTGTTGCAAATCATCCTTCCGATTTTCCATAATGGCTCCCTTCCTTTCCTAACTCATACTTGCTCTGAGTTTGCCAAGTGCACGATAGAGTCTGCTTTTTACTGTATTTACTTTCTCTCCAGATATGGCTGCAATCTCTTCCAATTTTTTGTCCTCCACATATCGAAGGGTAACAACGGTATATTCTTCCTCGTTTAAGCCCCTTATTAGATCATAAAAAGTATCCTCCGATTCATCCATTTCCTGTGTACCTGCCATTTCGTACAGCACTTCGTCTTCCGTTGGATATTCTCGCTTTGTTTTCTTCAAAAAATCCAGTGCAGTATTTCGAATTATGGAATAGATCCAACTGTCTATTTGCTGTCTGTTTCGCAGTTTCCCCTGATTTTTTATTACTTTATATGCACTATCCTGAACAATATCCAGTGCATCTTCCTGATTTCTAACGTATCCATAGGCAAAACGGTAATACTTTTCATAATGGTCCATTAAATTTTTTTCCAGTTCCTCTTGCAATGACATTGCAGTATCTCCTCCTTTCGAAAAAATGATGAATATTTGCAAAACTGGTTTCAACCTGTGAAGGTGATATCGTGGAAATTTCGCAAATATTTATAACAATTGTTATTCTGTAGAGTGCGCTCTATTAGTAAGACGAATGAGTGTGGCAAAAAGTTTCACATTTCATTGTAAAGAATGTCAAAAAAATACACTTGATTTCCTAACGATTACTAGGTAAAATATACCTAACGATGATTAGGATATTGCGGATTGGAGAAATTGAAATGGAAAAGATAAAAACAAAGGACAAAATTCTTTTAGCAGCACTGGATTTGTTTTCAGAAAGAGGATATGATGAGGCATCCATTGATTTGATAGCAGAAGCTGTGGGAATAAAAGGGCCATCCATATACGCACATTATAAGGGGAAAGAAGATATTCTGAATTCCCTGATTGTTAGGATGGAACAAAGATATGATGAGAATTTTGGCAATATTTTTAATTTGGATAAGATACCGGAAACGCTTCATGAGTTCAAAGAAGATTGTTTCAGGCGCATTGAATTCGTCATGAGGGATACACAGATAAAAAAGGTCAGAAGGTTTTGTATGAAAGAGCAATTCAGGGATGAAAAGATTGCTGCCCTTACCTCCAAGCATCAGTTGACTGGAAACCAGGAAATGTATGCTTTGATGTTGGAAAAAATGATGGAAAAAAAACTGATCCAAAGATTTGATCCAAGATTGCTTGCCTTGGAATTGATTTCTCCCATCACACTGATGCTGGGAATTACAGACAGGGAACCTCATAGGACAAATGAAATGTTGACACTGATGGACGCACACTTGACGCATTTTATTAAAATCTATGGAATTGAGAAAGAATTGATACACGAAGGAGGCTCGTTTGATATGCAAAGAGCAGCTATGATATGAAGCTATTGGTACAAAAGTGGGTAGTTTTTGCAGAGAACGAACTTGGAATGGAGGAGTGCGATATTTATGATAAGAGAAATGAGAGATTCTGATTGGGATGAAATGATGGATATATATACAGAGTCTTGAAAGAGGCGACGTTACTTTTCGAACGGAATGTCCGACGTACGAGGAGTGGGATAGAGGTCATATTAAGGAATGCAGATTTGTATATGAGCTTGATGGAAAGGTTGTAGGCTATACGATGATAGCTCCTACTTCGAGCAGAGATTCATACAGGGGAGTTGTAGAGGTTTCTATATTTGTAGACCAGAAGCATACTCAAAAAGGAATCGGTACGGCACTTCTTTCAAAGTTGATGGAGGAAGCTGAAAAAGAAGGATATTGGACCTTGTATTCAGCATTTTTTTCAGTTAATGAGGGGAGTATAAAGCTTCATAAAAAATGTGGTTTTCGGGTGATTGGAACGAGAGAGAAGATTGCAAAAGATAAGTTTGGTAACTGGCAGTCAACCACAATCATGGAGTGGAGAAACGGAATCAAATAATATCAAAAGTGTCTTTATAAACGAACCGTGGAATGATGATTGGAGGTAAATAGCCATGAAAGAAAATATCGTAGCGAAGTTGACCGCAAAAGATGATAAATATGCTTGCGCTCTTGCCGATAAAATTGTATCCGAAAGTCAGGAAACAGATGAATGGTACGAATATTTTGATGATTTTGCCTCGTTACTTGATCATCCGAAATCTTTGGTAAGAAATCGAGTGTTGTATATTCTTGCAGCAAATGCTCAGTGGGATGAGGAAAATCGTTTTGATAAGGTTTTATCCAATCTATAAGAAACTTCATAATCGTGCTATGCATATTAGTGGGAAATTTGATTTATGTTCAAAAGCGGACATTGGAAATAAAAAAGCGGACATTCGAAAACGGTTAAAGACTATTTCCACAGATGTGTCTGAAAAAACGATTCGTCATGTTATTGTATTATATGAAAAATATGGAAGAGAGCAGATTTTTGGCAGAGCCTGTGTGGAAGAAATTACCGGATTGAAATCAACAAGGGCTTCTGAATTTTTAAAAATCTTTTTAGAGAACCAGGTTATTGAATCTGTAAAAGGAGATGGAAAAGGAAAATATCACTTTTTATAAATGCTGGGGATGACACTGGAAATTGATTAGTGTATTTGCAATGTTCCTTTTCGTGTGGACCCAAATTAATCGTCCTTTGTTAGTGAGTAAATTATAACACTTTTTGTGCTACGTCCATTTGGTAAATTCCAGTTTTTCTCTTTAACAAGAGGTTTAAATACAGGAAATGCAGGAATGTTAATGTGCGTTGCTTGTGGCAACGGCTCTTTTGAATATAGAATTGAGCCATCAAAAACAAGGAGGCGTAGATTATGCTAAATGAAAACATTAAAAGACTACGAAAATCAAAAGGTCTCTCACAGGAAGAACTTGCAATCAAGTTAAATGTGGTAAGACAGACTGTATCAAAATGGGAGAATGGGTTGTCAGTTCCAGATTCAAGTATGCTTATGTCGTTAGCAGATGAATTGGATACATCTGTAAGCACATTACTTGGAGAAGCTGTATCAGAATCCACTTCAGATGATTTAAAAATAATCTCTGAAAAGCTGGAGGTGATTAATCTTCAACTGGCTAAGAATAGTATGGTAAAAGTGAAAACTGTTCGTGGGGGACTCATCGCACTGTGTACACTAATCGTAATGGTATTCATTGCTTTGGCAGTTATGCAAAGCTCTTATCTTGGTTGGGATTACAATGATCCAGAACTTGCAGTTGCAGGAACAATCTTGCATGGCCTTGAATTTGTATTTGTAAGACTTGCACCGGTTGTGTTTTTAGTTTCTGTGGTGTGTATTATATTCACGTATAAGAAGAGATAAATTGATATATTATCGTAACTATTCAGAGGGTGCAATTTGAAAAATGCCAAATATACAGAATGGCTAATATGATACAAAGGTCAAAAGGTCTGAATCCACATGAGCTTGCGAGGATGTGGGGGAATGTCCTTTTGACCCCAACCTCATATGATACAATATAAAAGGAACCAAATCGAAAACTTTCAGTTTACCAGTGAGAAGAAAGGAGAAAAAAATGAAGAGGTTGAGTATTCCTAAAATAAATTCCATACACTTCGGTGGGAAATGGTTTATGATTGGTTTCTTGATTGGAGGAATGGCTCCAATTAGATTGCAAAAATAATCCAAAACACCCGCGAATAGAACAATGGGAATGCAATATAAATGGTGAATACGAAAAGAAATAGATGGATATTGGATAATAAAATTTACAAAACTAAAGAAAATATCAAAAAAAGTTTGTAAAAATAAATTTTTTTGATATAATAATACTAGTATGATACCTATGTATTGTCACGTACTTTGTGTTCTCACAAGCCTACAAAACAGATATGTCCGGTTCACAGGCATCATATAGGACATTATGAAAGGAATGGTAGATTCTTGATTTCGTATGAAAAATTATTTCACTATTTAAAAGAGAATAATATTTCCAAGACTGCATTTGCAGAAGGCATTGGTATATCCTCAGCAACAATGGCTAAATTATCCAAGAATGAAACGGTTTCATTAACTGTAATCATTGATATCTGTAACTATTTTCATTGCCAGCCAGGTGATATCATGGAAAATCTTGATGAAGTAAAAGAAGATTCTCTGCTTCATATTTTTCGAGAAGAAAAAGAACACAAAATCAAGGGTGGCATATATCATCAAACCCAGGTACAGTTGGCATATAATTCGAACCATATGGAAGGCAGTACTTTATCAGAAGAACAGACCAGATATATTTATGAAACGAACACGATTGGTTTGGAAAATACCGTTTCCAGAGTTACGGATATTATTGAAACTGTGAATCATTTTGATGCTTTTGATTTTATAATTGAGCACGCAACAGATTCCATTAGCGAGGACTTTATCAAAAAAGTACATTCCATTTTAAAATGCCATACAGAAGATGCAAAATTAGATTGGTTCCGTGTTGGAGAATACAAGGCAAGACCAAATTCTGTTGGTGGCAGAGAAACTGTCGCACCAGAACTTGTGGAAACAGAAATGAAAAAACTAATTTCCGCTTACCATAAAAAGCTTCAAAAGACATTTCAGGATCTTTTGGAGTTTCATGTAAGATTCGAAGAAATACACCCTTTTCAAGATGGAAATGGGAGAGTGGGCAGATTAATTCTATTCAAAGAATGTCTAAAATATAACTTTGTTCCATTTATCATTTTTGATGACAAAAAACTCTTTTACTACAGAGGACTGCGAGAATACAGAAATGATACGTCGTATCTTACAGATACTTGTCTCAGTTTTCAAGACGAGTATAAAAATGTATTGCGATACTTTAAAATAAAAGTCACTTCATAACAGTTACAATAAAAGTTGAGAATACTTCATTTACTATCATCATTGGCAGTTCCTCCTCTCGATAAACATACTATAAACTATTACGCAACGTAAGAGTCAATAGTTTTAGAAATTTTTTCTATTTAACTCTGAAACTCTGTTGTGTATATGATTTGTGAAGTTGTCAGACAAAAACGTTTGAAATCACAAAAAAACAAAAAATACAAGATGAAAAAGTGTAGAAATAAGAGAAAAAAACTGTTAAAAATAGAAAATATTAAAAAATAATTAGAATTGTGTTGACAATTCGAGATATAAAACTTATAATGTGTACATAACAGATGAGGAACAAGTACTATAAAGCAAGGGAGGAGATTCCGATGGGTTAGTTAGTTTTTAAGAAGAGTATTCAGAAAGAGAGGTACGGACCACCAGAATAGTATGAGATATGATTTTCGATTTAGAAAAAGTATTTTAACATAGATGGGAGGAGATTCCATTGGACAGTAGAAAGATGATTACCTCATAAAAGCAGTTCGGGAGAACTTAGAGATGTTGAGAAGAAAGCGATAGGCTTTTTACATAGAGAACGGCAGTGTTGAAATAAGTCGAAAGGAAGGTATGGACCACCACAGTGACTAGCGAAAAAAACGGAGCACTGATGAAATCCAGCGAAAGGAAGGTACAGACCACCAGAAAGATTAGTATGAACACGGAGCACTGATGAAATCTAGCGAAAGAGAGGTACGGACCACCAGAAAGGTTAGTATAAAAACGGAGCGCTGATGAAATTTATCGAAAGAGAGGTACGGACCACCAGAAAGGTTAGTATAAAAACGGAGCACTGATGAAATCTAGCGAAAGAGAGGTACGGACCACCAGAGTGAGTAGAATAGAAAAACGGAGCACTGATGAAATTTATCAAAAGAGAGGTACAGACCACCAAAAGGATATGGATAGAATAACGGAGAAAAGGTAGCAACCATGAATGTGTACAGTTCGTGTGTTGCTACTTTTTTTGTTCAGATGGTGCGCCTGATTATATGACATTTTTTTAATTGCACCATTTTTCAGAAAATGCACTTGACAGAACAGATATCCTACTATATACTAAAAATAACAAATGAACAATCGTTCAGATGAACAAACGTATAAATGGAAAGGGGAACTGAGTCATGAAGAAGACATATAAGATTGAAGTGGACTGTGCAAATTGTGCCAATAAGATGGAGGAGGCAACTAAGAAGACTGCCGGAGTGAAGGACTGTGTTGTGAATTTTATGACACTGAAGATGAAGGTGGAGTTTGAAGAGGGGGCAGACGTAGATTCTGTTATGCAGGAAGTATTGAAGAACTGTAAGAAAGTAGAAGATGATTGTGAGATCTTCTTATAAAAAGAGGAAATAATGCAAAACCTTACATCATAGAATAAGCGAATGTTACAGTTCACAGGTATGTGAACTGTAACGGATTTGGGCAATGCTGCGCATGAAAAATTGTCCAAATCTGCACACGATAGACTTTCATACGGTATTTTCGGTACCGAAAATACCTACCTGTGAACAGTAACAAGCGAATTGTTTTTGGGTATGAGTGGGTCTGGCATTTTATAAGAGATCTAGAAATGTATATAGACAGGGGCTGCAGATGCGGCCCCATATAAAAACGCAGATATATGAATATTTGTTCATATATTGCAGAATTAAACAGACTTTGGTATAATTAAGAGCAAGGAAAGGTGGAATGAGTATGACGAAAAAACAAAAAAATACCTTGATTCGAATTGTAATCGCATCTGTGTGCATGGTGATCCTGCATTTTGTTCCATGGGATGGATTGTTATTATTTGGGTTATATATGATACCATATTTGATCATAGGACACGATATTTTACGGAAAGCATGGAAGGGAATAAAAAACAGACAACCTTTTGATGAATGTCTGCTTATGGCTATTGCTACATTAGGTGCCATAGGAATTGGCTTATATGAGAATACGGATTTTGCTGAGGCTGTGGCAGTGATGCTCTTCTATCAGATTGGAGAATGGTTTCAGAGTTATGCTGTTGGAAAGAGCAGAAGAAATATCAGTGAACTTATGGATATCCGACCAGACTATGCCAACATAGAAGTAGATGGTACTTTGGAACAGGTAGATCCGGAAGAAGTGGAAGTAGGAACAATTATCGTGGTACAACCCGGAGAAAAGGTTCCTTTGGATGGGGTAGTGATAGAGGGAAGTGCAAGTCTCAATACCAGTGCATTGACAGGAGAGAGTGTACCAAGAGAAGTGACTGTAAGCGAGGAAATCATCAGCGGATGCATTAACATGACGGGAGTTTTGAAGATTGAGACTACCAAAGAGTTTGAGGAATCTACCGTGTCAAAGATTTTAGATTTGGTGGAAAATGCAAGTTCCAGAAAGTCCAAATCAGAGAATTTTATTGCAAGATTTGCCCGTGTATATACACCTGCAGTTGTGTATTGTGCCGTGGCTTTGGCTGTATTGCCTCCATTTGTGCGAATGGTGGCATTGGGAATGACACCACAATGGGGAGATTGGGTTTACCGGGCATTGACCTTTTTGGTAATCAGTTGTCCTTGTGCACTTGTGATTAGTATTCCACTCAGCTTTTTTGCCGGAATTGGTGGTGCAAGTAAGGAAGGTGTGCTGGTGAAGGGTTCCAACTATCTGGAAGTGCTGTCAAAGGCAAATATCGTGGTGTTCGATAAGACCGGAACACTGACACAGGGAGTGTTTGAAGTCGTGGGGATTCATCACAACCAGTTAGAAGAACAACAGATATTGGAATATGCAGCTCTGGCAGAGTGTGCCAGCTCCCATCCGATCAGCAAAAGTTTGCAGAAAGCATATGGAAAAGAAATCGACCGAACCCGCGTCACAGACATTGAGGAAATCAGCGGTCATGGAATTATGGCGAAGGTAGATGGAAGATCGGTAGCTGCTGGAAATTGGAAATTGATGGAACAATTGGGAATTTCCTATAAGGAATGCCACAAGGTGGGAACTATTATACATGTTGCTATAGATGGTGCATATGCAGGACATATTGTGATTTCGGATGTGATAAAACCAACGGCAAAGCAGGCGATCAAACAGCTAAAGAAAAATGGGGTCAAGAAAGTGATTATGCTTACAGGAGATGCCAAAGGGGTGGCAGAGCATGTGGCAGAAGAGCTGCAGGTGGACCAGGTTTACAGTGAATTGCTGCCGGGAGACAAAGTGGAAAAGGTAGAAGAAATTCTGGCGGGGAAGAAGGAGAAAGAACGGGTGGCATTTGTAGGCGATGGAATAAACGATGCACCGGTATTATCCAGAGCAGACATTGGAATTGCCATGGGAGCGATGGGCTCTGACGCGGCTATCGAGGCAGCAGATGTAGTACTGATGGATGATGATCCGGCAAAGATTGTGAAAGCCATCGGTATTTCCAGAAAATGTTTGCGAATTGTGTATGAGAATATTTATTTTGCTCTTGGTATCAAGCTGATCTGTTTGTTGCTGGGTGCAATCGGAATTGCCAATATGTGGACTGCCATTTTTGCAGATGTGGGAGTTATGGTGATCGCGGTACTGAATGCTATTCGTGCAATGTTTACGAATAAGATAAAATAGATTTAAAATCCCTATAACCGCTTCTTTTGTGTTATACTAAAAGCAATAGCAGGAAGGAGCGATGGTATGGGGATTTTTTTGAATCGTGGAAATGAAGAGTTTAAAAAAGTTTTGAATTCAGAGATTTATATCGATAAGACCGATATGCTTGATTTTTTTAATAGAGTGTTGGATACCGAACAGCAATATATATGTGTCAGCAGACCAAGAAGATTTGGTAAGTCGATTACGGCGAACACCATTGCTGCATACTTTGAGAAGGGCTGTGATTCCAGACCCTTATTCCAGGGAAGAAAGTTATCTGAGTATGAAAACTGGGACTGCAATTTAAATAAGTACGATGTGATCCGAATTGATCTGGCAGATATCCGGGCGAGAAGAAAAACC
>JBGVLO010000224.1:0-44187 GCA_045124315.1 Lachnospiraceae bacterium | reverse complement strand
TTCTATCTTTGTATTGGTTTCTAAGTCCGGAACTACATTGGAAACTCTTACAAATGAAGCTTTTGTGAAAAATGCTTTGGCAAATGCGGGATTGGATACTTCTAAGCACATGATCGCAGTAACAAGTGAGACTTCTCCACTGGCTAAGAGCAGTGACTACCTTGCAGCATTCTTTATGGATGACTATATTGGTGGACGTTTCTCTTCTACTTCAGCAGTTGGTGGCGCAGTACTTTCTCTTGCTTTCGGTCCAGATGTGTTTGCCCGCTTCTTAAACGGAGCTGCTGAGCAGGACAAGACAGCTACAAACCCAGACTTGTTACAGAATCCATCTATGTTAGATGCGTTGATCGGTGTTTATGAACGCAATGTATTAGGATATCAGGCTACTGCAGTATTGCCATACTCTCAGGCATTAAGCCGTTTCCCTGCTCATTTACAGCAGTTGGATATGGAGTCAAATGGTAAGTCTGTAAACCGTTTCGGTGAGCCTGTAAACTACAAGACAGGTCCTATGATCTTCGGTGAGCCAGGAACAAACGGACAGCATTCTTTCTATCAGTTATTGCATCAGGGAACAGACATCGTTCCATTGCAGTTCATCGGATTTAAGAACAGCCAGATTGGTTCTGATGTAGACATTAAGGGAAGCACAAGCCAGCAGAAACTTTGCGCAAATGTTGCTGCACAGATCGTAGCTTTTGCTTGTGGTAAAAAGGATGACAACAGCAATAAGAACTTCGAGGGTGGTCGTCCATCCAGCATCATCATAGGTGAACAGCTTACTCCTGAAACACTTGGAGCACTTCTTGCACACTTTGAAAACAAGGTTATGTTCCAGGGATTTGTATGGAATATCAACAGCTTCGATCAGGAAGGTGTTCAGCTTGGTAAAGTACTTGCTACAAAGGTACTTGCTCATGAGACAGACGGAGCACTTAAGGTATATAGCGATCTGTTAAACATCTAAGTTTAAATCCAGTAACTATTCAGAACCCTATATAAAGAAACAATTAGATATGTTATGCTTGCATATAAGTAGCTGATTGTTTCTTTATATAGGCACTCGAATAGAGTTGCCTCCCCATATATGAGTAGTCTTAGTGCGTAGCACGATACTGGAGTCCGTAAGGACGACGAGTACGAATATATGGGGAGGGTTCTGAATAATTACTAAAATCCACAGAAACAGATAAGGAAAGGGCAGCGCCACTTATGGTGGTACTGCCCTTATTCTTATAACAAAAATCTATAATTCAGAAAAAGAAACCTTTTTCATTCGTCTACCATATAAACATATAATTATGTACTTTTTATGAACTTTTCTTTTTTATGTAATATATTTTAAATAATTACGAAACTTACAGTTAACATTTTCCAAAAAAGTACACAACTTTTCCATTTTTTTATTGTATAATAAGCCTGCTGGTTGCAAAACCAGTTACATTTCATCATTTAATCATAAGAAAGGAACTTACAACCATGAAAAAAACAAAACACAAAGTATTTCATTCGGTAGTCTCCGCAGGATTGATCTTGGCCTTAAGTGCAACTTCACCTGCTGGATTTGTTCATGCAGATCAAAAAACCGATACAACATACTCTCCGTACACAAGTGTTACTGATTTGGATGCCTACGAGACCAATGAAATTATCATTGGCTATCGAGCAACCAGAGATGTAAACAGCAAACACACTCTTTCTATTTCAGGACTTTCAAAAAAACAAGTAAAAACAGCCACAGTTTCTGCTATTACTGACCATGCACTGAAATTAAAAGTACAGAACAAAGAAGAATTGCAGGAAGTCATTGATAGTCTACAGGATAAAGAGGAAGTTTTATTTTTTGAACCTGTATACAAGAAAGAGAACACCTTACAAAGCAAAACCAGTATCATTGCTGATTTAAAAAGCAATCCTTCTTACACGGAACAGTGGGCTTATGATAATGACGGTACACTAGAATACGACACCTGTGATGAAGATAGAAATCCCTATACACTCACAGCAGTAAATGATATTGATATCAACCTTCCGGAAGCTCTGGAACTATGCGAGTCTAAACCCAAATATGAAGCCATCGTGGCTGTTGTAGATACCGGAGTTATGGTAGATCATGAAGATTTAAAAGATTCTATGTGGGTGAATCCCGGTGAAATTCCAAACAACGGAATTGACGATGACGGAAATGGATACATAGACGATGTTCATGGATGGAATTTTGTTGCGGCAGATTTAGATCCAACACTCTATCCAAACGGAAATAACACTTATTACAACGCAAACAGCGGAACAGAAGACAGCCATGGTACACATTGTGCCGGTACCATTGCTGCTGCCAACAACAACAAGGGTATTGTTGGAATCGGAGCGGCAGCCGGTGTCCAAATTATGACGGTGAAAGTATTAGGTATGTCCGACGATGAACAATTCTGCACCAGCGAAACCTGTGCAAAAGGATACCAATATGCCATAGACAATGGTGCCTCTATTTTAAGTATCAGTCTTGGGGGCGAGGATATGTCAAATGTAGAAGCACAGGCCATTGCCAATAATCCGGATGCACTCTTTGTCTGTGCGGCAGGAAACGAATCGGTAAATAACGATATTACACCTTCCTATCCGGCCAATTTTAGTTATAACAACATTATTTCCGTAGCCAATATGGACAGTACGGGAGTGTTAGACTGGACTTCAAACTATGGAAGAACTACGGTAGATATTGCAGCTCCGGGAGAACATATTCTAAGCACAAGCACACAGGATACTCCAGAATCAGAATATCAGAATGCATACAAACGAGCCATTAGCGGTTACGAAATCATGTCCGGCACATCAATGGCCACTCCTATGGTATCAGGTGTAGCAGGATTATTATATGCGTGCTTTGGAACATCCACTCCTATGGAAATTCGTACCGCAATTTTAGAAAGTGCAGTGAAATCATCCGACCTGACTGGCAAGGTACAAACAGGAGGAAGATTGGATGCTTATGCAGCTTTCCAGTATCTCAGCTCTCACGCAGATAGTGGAACCTATCCTACCTCCACTAATAATCCAGGATCAGGAAGTTCACAACTGTATCCTACAAATGCGCCATCCAGCCCGGTATACACGCCTACGCCACAGGGAACTGCAACACCTTCAGCAAAGCCTACTACAACACCTTCGGCTAAGCCGACCACAACACCTTCGGCCAAGCCAACTGCATCACCTACTATAAAGCCGACCACAACACCTACTGTTGCCCCAACAAGCACACCTAGCAACAAAATCATTTCTGTATATGTAAAGAACAATCCTCGTTTCCTTTTGAAACGTTCGACTACGATTAAGGCTGGTGCAAAAAACGCAGACGGAATTTGTACCTATACTTTTAAAGTTACCAGAAATGGAAAGAATTACAAAAAGCAGTCCGGATACAGTTCCAGCTTCAAACTGAAGCCAAAAAAACGCGGACGCTATGTGGTGACTATTAAGGCAAAAGATTCAAAGAACAATACCAGTCAGAAAAAATATACATTTAAGCTTTAATTCATGATACCAGGGTCAAAAGGTCTGAACCCACATGAGCTTGCTCGTTTGTGGGTGAATGTCCTTGGGACCCGCCAAACATGAGGAAGTAGAATTGCGGGAGCTGTTAGCAGCGTAGCAATTCTCAGGTATCATAGTTGAGGGGTTTTGACCCCAGAATCATGTCGTTCACTGCCCTGGAACAACCACTTAACTTATTAATTGTTACAGTTCACAGATATGTGAACTGTAACGGATTTGGGCAATGCTGCGCATGAAAAATTGCCCAAATCTGCACACGGTAGACTTTCATACGGTATTTTCGGTACCGAAAATACCTACCTGTGAACAGCAACCATTAATTTTCTTAAATTCTCTTCTTTTGCGAAATTGCTCCTCTCATATAGTACCAGCACTTCTGCTTTTGGATACTGTTGTAATAAATCAAACACCGACTCATTGTAATAACGAAGGTCCACTAACAGAATGGTTTTATAATCCCTCATCAAGAAAGGAGTCATACTATGGGCAAAGGAATCTTTTAGAAGCAACAAGGTATCTTCCGATGTTGCCTCTTGGTTTTCGATTTTCACATACCCATGATTTCCACCAAAATAGACACCATACTTGTCTTTCTGTTTTAGTTTATCCATTTCATATATGGTTTCCGTTTCCCTATCATCGATGGTCACCTTTATTGATTGGGGGATATCTTCCACCAGATAAAACAAATCCTTCTTTGGTTTTCGCTCTAACACCTTTGAATACAGAGTCCCTAAAAAATCATTCCGAACCAGTTGAGGCGAAAATTCATTATATTCCTCATATGTCTTTCCCATATGTTCATAATAACTTCGATACCCTAAAAAGGCACCATACAAAGTCCAGTGATGATCGGTCCGAAAATACACCTGCCCTTTCTTTGCTTCCGCTTGCAAAAGCGGCTTTATATTCACACTGGAATCTCCTAACACTTCCTGTTCGCGCTGTATCCATGTTTCATCCTCATACAAAACTCCCTGTTCCGGCAAATAGTCTTCTAACACCTTTCCCGGACTAGGTACAAGCATAACTGTAAAAGGGCCACTTACCTGTTCTTTAAAGGCTTCCAATATAGCCAGATTTAATTCATACTGTTTCTCTGATATCTGACTGTCTAACACCTGTTCAAAATAGTAGTCCTGTTTTCCTAAGTACACCCCATTAATACAGGTTCTCCCCAATGATTTTTTCCATCCGGTAGCCAGTTTGATCCAATCCTGCCGAAAAGGGAACTGATCCGTAGCCGCGTTCTCCAATTTTTTTTGCGACTCTCCACTTCCAATCTTTTCTATTGTCCATTCCGGAAATTTCGTAAGATACCGATTTTCCAGTTCTGAAAAATCTTTTTCAGGAAACACCAAAAGACTCACTCCTGCCACAAATAGTCCTCCAATTACTACAATTGGATATATAGATTCCTGCCACTTCTTCACGCGTAATCCCCTCCTAAAATCGAAAATATAAAAATGGATTGTAACTTCCACTGATTAAATAGCCAATACTTAAAAGTAACAGCAAAACAGAATACACTTTTCCCGCTAAATCTTTCATTTTGGAAGGCTTCCACTTTTTCAGAATTTGTTCCGGAATGGTAGTTGCGCCAATTCCTGCTATTAGAAAGAAAATAATCTGCTCCTTCCACTCATAGTACGCCAATTGGTTGACTTTATCCACACCTATACCTGCCAGAGCCAGCAAACGACTGCCCAATAGGGTCAAATCCTCTGTGGAAAAAATTACCCAGCCAATCACGACTACCAACAAAGTATACCCATGTCCCAAAAGTTTTTGGAACCACTTTCTCTTTCCCTGCCATAAGTTACGGGTACATTTTTCCAGGAACAGGAACACAAAATAATACATTCCCCACAAGACAAAATTCCAGGCTGCCCCATGCCAGAGCCCTGTCAAAAACCATACAATGGCAAGATTTCGAATCTGACATAACAGACCTTTTCGATTGCCTCCTAAGGGAATATACACATATTCACGAAACCAGATTCCCAAAGTCATATGCCATCTTCGCCAAAACTCTGTAACGGATTTCGATTGATATGGATGGTCAAAATTCTCCGGAAAGGTAAATCCAAATATTTTTCCAAGACCGATGGCCATATCGGAATATCCGGAAAAGTCATAATAAATCTGAAAGAAATAGGAAATAGCTCCAAGCCAGACCATTGCCATAGTCTGATCCGTTCCATGGTATCCTTGTATTTTCTCATAGATTTCTCCCATCTGATTTGCAATCAGTACTTTCTTTCCAAGTCCAATCAAAAACCACTGTAGCCCTGCATGCACCTGTTTCCAATCCCCTTTTCGATTCCGGATTTCCTTCTGAATATCTGCATAACGCACAATTGGTCCTGCGATCAACTGCGGAAACAAACACACATACATGGCAAAATCAATAAAATTTTTCTGTGCTTCTATCTTTCCCAAATACACATCAATGGTATAGGACATGGTCTGGAAAGTGTAAAAAGAAATTCCAATAGGAAGAGCCAATTCCAAAAGAGAAATATCCCCACCGGTAAAATCATTGATGGAAGTAATCAGAAAATCCGTATATTTAAAGAAAAACAAAATCCCCAGATTCCCAACCAAAGAAAGCAGCAAGATTCCTCTTGCTGCTGCCCCACTTTTTTTATTTGCCCTAAGCCATGTGAGTACCCTTGCGTTTGTGTAATCAAACACTGTAGAAAAACACATGATCAATATATATACCGGTTCTCCATATGCATAGAAACATAAACTTGCAATCAGTAGCCACAAATTGCGAGCCTTCACTGGCAACAGGAAATATACACCACATACCAGTGGTAAAAACATACACAGAAACACAATACTACTGAATACCATTTTTTATTCTCCCCCACACATTTCTTTGAATACCTGCTGTACCAATCCGCATTTTTCACTGATGATCAAGGCCACATAGTTGCCTTCCCGAACTACCACTGCATTCTCTGCCATCTCCACCTGTTCCGGTGAATACTGCTGTAATGTGCCAATTCTCTTCTCTACCCGTTCATTCAGTGAGCTTAGAAAATCTGCCGCATCACTCTTATCTTTCATCTGTATCACAAAAATCTCTTCTGCTGAACCTTTCTTGGAACATGCATAGAAATATGCTGCCACTCTTTCATACTCTATATCTGTCAGCGTGGTGAAATTCAATTCATCCTGTTCCTCCCCACTTTTAATGACCTTCATCTCCGGCAATGTAGTATCCGCCCCCAGCATCTTCTCCTGCAGAGTCTGCAGATCTACCTGTTTTCCCGTCTCTTCTGTTTTTCCACAGCCCATCATACACAGTACAAGAACCAGACTGAGTACTCCGGCCATAATCCTTCTCATCTTTCTCATCTTTCCCATCTTTCTCATATTTCCTATCTTTTATTTCTCATAATCATAACCGTAATCATAATCCTTATTGCTCACATCTACACCGAAGATCTTCTCTACCTCACTTGCCATCTTCTTCTTGGTCTTCTCGTCTACATCCGTATTATCCGGTGTGGTTGATTCATAATAACACAGATACAATGCCAATATATAATTCTCATCTTCATCCAAATACCATCTTGCTGTAATATCTGCATTCTGATATTTTTCTGTCATCATCATGGCACTCTCCATCTGCCCTACCAGCACATCTGCCAAAGGGAGATCCTCTTCTTTCAGCTTTTTCTTAAAACTACAGAACACACCGGAAGTCTTCTTATCCAATCCCTTCTTTACCAACTTTGGTACTGCATACAAGTCCTTGGTTTCTTTTGCATTCTGTACTGCATATTGATATTTGGAACCCTTTGCCTCAGGCAATGCAGAACCATCCCAGCTATGCTCCGATCTGGCTACCGCGTCTGTCATATTAAAATTACAAAACTTAGAAGCGGCTGACACATCGGAATAAATATCCACATGATACCACTCTCCATCGTCTAACTGTACTAAATTCCAAGAATGATATTCATTATGAACAATATGACAATCCATTCCCATCATATTCATAAAAAGACGAAAAGTGGTGGCATATCCTACACACACGGCATTCTTACTGGATAATACTCCATGTGGAGTGAAATCATTGACATCTTCATTTGCCATCATTACCTGGGTGCTGTTTCCTTCCCCTATGTTCTTATACATCCATTCATATATGGCAACCTCTTTTTCATAAACAGACTTACATTTTTTTGTTTCCTTCTCAAATATTTTCGCTGCCATCTCTAATGTCTCTTTGTCTTCTGCACTTAACCCACTATCATCTCCGCTCAAATAGGCATCTGAAATGGCCTTTGTGCTCCTGATTTCATAGGCTTCTCCCACCAAATATCCATCTTCTATGTATGCGTTGGCCTTTTCTTCTTCCTTTGCCTGCCTTTCCAACTGATTATCTATAAACTTAATGATCTTCTCATCGCTCTTATTCGTCTTGGCAACCTGATATCCTGCCAATCCTACATTTGCAACAATACAAGCAGTCAAACCTCCTGCAAGTACCTTAATCCCAAGACTTCCTTTTCCTTCTTCCTTCCCTTTCATCTTTCCTGCTCCTCCTTCAACGGTTATTTACCAATAACCTAATTTCTACCATTTATTTTACCATATCTGCCATGAAAAAATCTTTACATTTTTATGAACTTTCGTAAAAAAAGAGGACTACATTTGTCCTCTTTCTTTTCTACATTTTAATCCATTTCTTCTGTTTCTGTTTTCTCTACCTCCGGAGAAGCCGTAGGTAGTGGAACCGGTGTAAACAATGGTTCTTCGTACTGCATTTCATTAGAACTTCGGAATACGGTATCTCCAGATCCCATCTGATTTACTACTACGGTATCTCCCCCCTTCACGTCGGAAGTTCGGATGGCCAACAAACCATTTGTGTAAAACTTACTGTTTACCATGGTTCCATTTACAAATACCCTGCTCCATCGGGTGAAATTTTCTCCATTGATCAACACCTTCTTGCCATCTCTCGCCATAAGCATACTGGAAATCACAATATCCTTAGAACCCATGATCAAATCGGATGCAGGATATTTCTCCTCCCCGTTGTAACAGTAACGGTTTCCATACAAAATATCATATTGCAGATTTTCCAGACCATTTTCATACTTTTCCTGATCCTTCTTGTCCGCCTGTGTCTGATGATAGGTCATAATGGTTCCTTCTTTGATTCCAACACTTTCCAGTGTCTTTGCCAACAACTGATATGACATCAAATCCTCATCCTGTTTTTTCAAGCCCATATTATTCCAGGTTACATATTCTGTTTTGTAAATATCTCCAGACTTCATATCCTGATTGGTCAGGCCCATAGTAGGAAGATGATCGCCAAAGAACACAATAATGGTATCTTCGTCTCTCTGCTCCACTTCCTGTATCAAATCTTTCATGAACGTATCCACTTCATTTAACTGGTTCACATAGTAGGTCCACTGATTTCTTTTCTCTTCTTCCTCCTGGGAATCCATATTAAGTACCTTGAAATCCGGTAGCGGAATCACCTGCTGCTTCGGATAATCCCCATGGGATCCAACCGTAATGATATATGTGAAGTCCGGTGCATCCGGTGTAAGATCCATAGAGTCTGTGGTCTCCTCCACCATAATCCCATCTTCTGCCCAGCTTCCATTTGGTGTAAGTTTCTGAATATCCAGCATTTCCTTACAGGTAAAGGTATCAAAACCAAACTTAGAAAAGGCATTGGTACGACTGTAGAAATTTCCACCGTTGTTATGAACAACATGGGAACCATAACCAAGAGTAGCCAAATCGGAAGCCACACTCTCACAATTGTCCGTTTTCTTCAGAATCGTCTTATATGGATATTCTCCAGTCCCAAAATACTTCATGCTCATACCGGTGAGTATTTCAAATTCGGTATTGGCAGTTCCTGCCCCAACAACAGGAACGGTCAAATAACCAGATGTAAACTTCTTCTTTAATTTATGGAAAGTAGGAACCGGATCTTTATTGGTTTCTAAGAAATTAATCTCATCCGGATCACAAAAAGATTCCAATAAAACGCAGATTACATTTGGTTGTTTTTGCTTTTTATTCTTTTTCTTGGAAGTCTTCTTTTCATTCTTACTCTTTTTTTCTTCCTTTTTTAGACTTTTCTTTACCTTATTCTGAATCTCTTCAATGGTCTCCTGACTATAATTTTCCGGCTTATTCATGCCACGATCCACTACACTACAGGAAAATCCGTAAATAAATCCATAATTCTCATACCCTTGGGCAATGTTGGCAAAATACCCGGTCAATACATTAGTATTCTGCGCTGCCTCCGTAGTCATTGGAATTCCCACGAACACCACGGCAACCACCGCAACTGGAACCATGATTTTATGAATTTCCCCTTTATACCTTGGACCTTTCAAAAACAAAATAACACAAAATGCCACAAAGGATCCAACTCCCGCTACAACCACCATAGCCTGTTCTGCCGTAAAATAATTGGTGTTTGACATGGCAAACAATTCTGGTAAACACTTTAAATCGGTATATCCAAATGGTGTCACTCGATTAGAAAGCACACATCCATTTACTATTCCCAAAAACATCCATAATCCCGTGATAATCACTCGCACAAAGGTCCTTCTTCGAAATAAATAGACCAGGATCAAGGAACAAAATACTAGGAACATATTATAGACAAACGCCCATGTATGATAATCTAAAAAACGAACCGTCGATACAAAATCTCTTCTGGATACCAACTCCACTCCAAACACAACCAGAAATGCCAGTACCCCATGAAACAACAAGGAAAAGCGGTTCATAAACGAAACAATTTTGCCTGGTTCCTTTGGTTCTTTTTCTTCTTTCGTTTTTGTCTTTCTCTTTGTCTCTATCTCAGTCTTTATCTTTTGGAAAAATGCCTTCGGTTTCTCAAACATTTTGCATCAATCTCCTATCTCACTCATCTATTGTACTGCTACAACTATGAGAAACTCACATTGTGAAGTTCTCAACTTGTTATGCTTCAGAGGTTTCCATTCGCATAAATACAATAGAGCAGGCTGATACCCACTCCAAAATATCTGTAACAGTTCAGCCAAGAGCCGAACTGTTACAAAATATCTCACTAAATTATACTCAAAACTACTTTTTTTCACAAGACTTTATTTGTGAAGACTTTCTTAAGATTTCCTTAACGGTTCCGATTTATTTTTAACTTCCTACAGTTCCGTTCTACCTTCCAATGCACGAAGCAGCGTTACCTCGTCAATATACTCCAAATCTCCACCCACAGGTACACCACTGGCAATTCTTGTAACCTTGATTCCGGTAGGTTTGATCAATTTGCTAATATACATGGCAGTCGTTTCTCCTTCCAGGCTGGAATTGGTGGCAATGATCACCTCATCCACATCCCCCTGTAGTCGAAGGATCAACTCCTTAAGCCTAATATCCTGTGGCCCAATTCCCAACATAGGAGAAATGGCTCCATGCAAAACATGATATACCCCTTCAAATTTCTGGGTCTTCTCATATGCGGCCAAATCTCTTGGATTTTCCACCACCATGATCTGCTTTTTATTTCTCTTGTCACTACTACAGATCGGACAGAGTTCCGTATCCGTAAGGGTGCAACAACAAGCACAGTATTTTACCGTATTTTTTGCATTTATGATCGTACTGGACAACTCTTCCACCTGTTCCTTTGGCATATTGATAATGTGAAATGCCAATCGCTGCGCTGACTTTGCTCCGATCCCCGGAAGCTTGGAAAATTCCTCAATCAATTTACTTATCTGTCCACTGTAATACTCCATCTATCTTTCTATCCTTTCTTTCAGCAGTTTTAGCTCAGAATTTCCAACAGGTCCTCTCTGGTAAGACTTCCTTCTGACATTCCTTCATCGGAAATGATCTGATCTGCCAGATTTTTCTTCTTCTCCTGTAATGCCAGTATCTTCTCTTCGATACTCTTATCTGTAATCATTTTGAATACGGTCACCACATTCTTCTGTCCAATTCGATGTGCCCGGTCTGTGGCCTGATTCTGTGCCGCTAAATTCCACCATGGATCAAAATGGATCACCATATCTGCACCAACCAAATTCAATCCGGTTCCTCCTGCACGCAAAGAAATCAAGAAAATCGGCACTTCATTTTCGTTAAATGCATTTGCCATATCCACTCTTCTCTCTTTCTTTGTCTCTCCCGTCAAAATATAATAGGAAATCTTTTCCTTATCCAGTTTCTCGGCAATTCGATCCAGCATAGTAGTAAACTGTGAGAACAATAAAATCTTATGTCCACTATTTACCGCATCCACCAGCATTTCCATACACAGGTCAAACTTTGCAGAACCACCCTGATAATCCTCATAACACAAAGCAGGATCGCAACAGATCTGACGCAATCTGGTCAACTCTGCAAGGATCTGGATCTTATTTGTCTTAAACTCATCATTGGTCTGTTTTTCCAGGCTTCGCTTTAAATTCTGTACTCTGGCCTCATAAAGCTTTAACTGTTCCCCTTCCATCTTGGCATGTACCACATTTTCCAGCTTCTTTGGAAGATCCTTTAATACATCCTCTTTTAATCGACGCAAAATAAACGGGCGAACCATATTTTTCAGGCGCGTGACTGCCTTCTCGTCTCCCTGTCCTTCTCCATTGGTTCCATTAATGATTCCAGTCTCTAATTCCTCTTTAAAATGTTTGTAGCTGAACAACAGCCCCGGCATTAAGAAGTCGAAGATACTCCACAATTCACTTAATCGATTTTCAATGGGGGTACCGGTAAGAGCAATTCTCGTATTGGAAGAAATGCCTTTCACCGCCTTTGCTGCCTGGGTAGAAGCATTTTTGATATACTGTGCTTCATCGATCACATGAATCTCAAAATGACAGTCTTTATATCCATTCACATCCCGTTTCAGAAGGTCGTAAGAGGTAATACAAACATCCGCATTTGCCGCTTCCTTTATCTGAGATTTTCTCTCCGGAGCAGAACCTGCAATGACCGCCACCTTTAAGGCAGGAGCAAACTTTTCAATCTCACTCTGCCAGTTATAAACCAGAGAAGCCGGACAAACCACCAACGCAAGACGGGTATTCTTCTTTGCCCCATTCTGCTGCCATTCTTCCTTAATGGACTGTAACAGGGTAATGATCTGCAGGGTCTTTCCCAACCCCATATCATCTGCCAGAATTCCGCCAAAACCATAATCATGAAGAGTTCTCAGCCAGCGATACCCTTTCTTCTGATAACTACGCAAAATGGCATACTGCTGTTCCGGAATCTCGTAGTCGCTGTCCTCAACGTTTTTAATATTTCGTATTAAACCTTTAAACAGATTGTCTCGTCTTACATGCACCTGCTCCCCCGCATCCCTAAGCACCGCATCAATAAACAGAGCTCTATGCTTTGGCAGGACAATATTTCCCTTCTTCAAATCCTTTCCCGAAAGTTCCAGCCCGTCTGCCAATTCGGATAAAACAGACAGAGAAGAATCCTCCAGTTCTAAAAACTGGCCATCTTTCAGCCGGTGATAACGCTTACGCAATTTATAGCTGTTTAAAATCTCATCCAGTTCTTCATAAGGCAGCTGTTCCGATTGCAGAGACAGGTCCAAAAGATCACTCTTAATGGACACTCCCAGCTCCACACCAGGTGTCTGACGAATGCCATTTTTACGGAACGCCTCCGTTGCCATCACTGTTCCCAACTGATTCAGTTCATTGATTCCATCTGCCAGCAGTTCATACAGCTTGTCTTCATCCGTAATCATAAAATCAGAATTTTTTCTTCTTGCCATAGTAAAATATTTTTCCAACACCTGGATCATGGCATTCTCTCTTATTAAATCCCGGTATGCACTAGCATCCGTCTCCTGAAAAATACGATACTTTTTAGAACCATACTGACATTCCACACGACAGGTCACACCAATCTCCTTGTCATCGTCCAGGTACATCCAAAATTCCACCTCTGGGGGTTGATACTCTGCAATAGAGATTTCCTGTTCCTCCACATCAAAATACTTCTGTAATAGAGGCATAATGGAAGCACAGACACTCTGCAGATCCTGTTTTGCAATAAAAAGCTCCTGCATATTTCCGTTTGCCAGCTGCTCCATTAAAATACGAAGTTCTCTTGCATACTCTCCCTTACAATGATAGATCTGATTGGCATCCACCAGATACATTTCTGTGTTTCCCAGTAAAATATCAAATTCAGGAAACCGTAAAAATGCCCCTTCCTCCACACTCTCCAGTACCACTGTGAAACGCGGATTTTCTTTCTTTAAATAGAAATATTCTCCCTTATTTCCACTGTGAAGCATAATATGAGATGTGAAATGATCCGAAGTCCCTTTGATCCGTTCTCCTTCTTCTATGGCAAGCATCAGTTTTTCAAACAATACCGCGTTGAGTGAAATTTCCTTCGTAGAAGGATGATAATAGAAACTTCTCTGTGCTCCCTGCTCCTTCATGTTTACATAGTCACTGAGAAAATCAAGAAGGGGCAAAGAAGCAGGTGCAAAATTTTCTCTTGTATGGACAAATGCCAGATTCTTTCCATAGGCGTGATACTCACGGTTCTCCACCAATCCCACAAATTCTTCCACGGATTTCACAATGTATTTTTTCTTTGCTCCCACCCGAAAGGATACCTGAAAACTGTTGTAACCATAGGTTCGCGTCAAATATGGTTCAATCTCCATCTTCTCCTTAAGACTATCGCCCTGATAAATCTGCTCCTGTACATCCTTGGCGATTCGCTCTAGCATTCTCGTAATGGTCTTATCTGTCTTTACTTTCTTTTTGGCAAATCCCTTTGTCACGTTGTTCATTCCCAAAAGACGACGCAATTGTTCTTCCTTGGTCTCGTTTTGGATGATTTCAGATGGTTTTGCCTCATTTTGCTGTTTTTTCTTTATCTTTTCTACATCTTCTAAAAAGTCCAAAAAGTCGTTGACCATAGGATACTTTTCCTTGTCAATTCCCTTTCGTACGTTTTTATCAAACACATCCGAATCTTTCTTTTTCTGAATAGCCTCCTGCATACGCAAGTTTTCTTTCTTTATATATTCTAACTGCAGTGCCACCAAATGCTTGCAAAACCCCGGATATGTGCGATATGCCTCGCACTGGCAGCGATAAGAAGTTGCCTCATAATTGCGAAATTCATCCAAATCTACCGACACCTCATAAAAAGGCTCCTCTTTTCCAAGAACCTTCCCATTCAAATATACGATTCCATTGTCAAGATCGCGGTCGATAATAATTTCTTCCACGTCTCCATTCATATAGAGGTTCTTCCCTCTTCGAAAGGTATTTGCCTCACAATTTTGTCTGATCTTCTGCTCTGTCAATGCCATATATGTTCACTTCTTTCTCTGCAGTTATGTAACAGTTCAGCTTGAGGCTGTCCTGTTGCGCAGTTGTTCTTTTGCTACGATTCACACGCAAGGTCATTTACGAAAACCTTAAACTCTAGTATATCACAGAAAAAAAGCCATGAAAAGATTTCACCCCAATGAAAAACAGGAATATTGTTATATTTCCAAATCCCTGTGGCAAGTAACGTATAATTTTTTTATTATTTCACATACTACTCTTAGTTTCTGCTTCTGTCCAGATTAAAACCATGCATCTCTACCCTGTTACTGCTTTAATCTGCTGTGATACACAGCACAAAGCAGTATTTGTGTTACCAGACAGCACAAACTCTGATTGTGACTTCAGGCAACCAACTTATTGTCTCAATTTTTACTTTATAAGATAACCTAACCAAGGGATGCATACCATGGGTTTCTTCATTCTATCTTTGGCGGAAGCAGAAGCTCTTGTAACAGTTTTGCTGGAAGCAAGATTGTTACAAATCCTTGTAACTTATTGTATAGGATACCAAGTTCAAGAGGTCTGAACCCACATTATCTTGCGGGGATGCAGGCGAATGTTTGTAGAATTGTGGAAACTGTTACAACGTAGCAATTCGTAGGTATCATTTTGGGGGTCAAAATGCCTTATCACCCCAACATCTTGTTAAGGAGGTTTTTTTATGAACAAGAATACTTGTATCTCATGCTCTGTCAATGAATGTAAATTTCACGCAACAACTGAGAATTATTGCACTTTGAACAAAATCCAGGTAGGAAAAGGCTCTTGCGATACCACTTCCTGCTCTGCAACTGAATGCGATTCTTTCCAGTGCAAATAATTGCTCTTAGGTTCAAAAGCAGACTACTTCATGGAAAAAGCGGGTGTATATAAATACACCCGCTTGCTTTTTTGTTCTATTCCATTTAATTAGAATGGGAAGCCGCCTCCAAAGCTGCTTGTCAAACCACCTGTAATGTTGTCCATAGCCTGTGCTGTTTCCTGCTCCATAGCACGATATGCTTCGTTTGTAGCAGCCATGATCAAATCTTCTAATGTCTCAATATCATCTGGATCTACTACATCAGGACTGATTGTTATCTTTGCAATTTCTTTCTTTCCGCTTACTGCTACTGTAACCATTCCGCCACCTGCAGAAGCTTCCCAAGTCTTCTCTTCTAACTCTTTTGTCTTCTCTTCCATCTGACGCTGCATTTTCTGCGCCTGCTTCATTAAATTTCCCATGTTTCCAGGCATACCTGGAAATCCACCTCTTTTTGCCATAATCATCACCTATCCCATACATTGTACAGGTACAAACCAGCATATACACATCTGGTCTGCATATATCCTTTCTTATTTTTTTGTTATTATTCAGAAAATGCAACTGTGTATATTGTGCATTTTGCCAATTGCACCCTCTGGATCGTTCTTTCCTTTTTCTCTTCCTTCAGAAAATCTTTCGCAAGAATTGTAACCTTAATCGTAACAGTTCAGCCGGGGCTGTCCTGTTACGACTCACAGCAAGCTTACGCATGCAAATTGCTGTGAGCCACGCCCAATTTACACTTTCGTACGTCCTTGCACAGCGATGTGTGCAAGGACTACCTGAACTGTTACCTTTAATCTTCATATTCAATGGTCATCTTTGAAAATTTACTCAGATCCAACATCATATCCTTTCCAGCTGTCCCTGACTGCTGAAGGCTGGCGCGAACCTGCACTTCCTTACCCAGCATTCTCTCTATGGCATCCTTAATTTCCTTCAATGGCTCATCTTTATTGAGAAGTCCATAGGTCACTCCATCCTCAAATACGAGTAACAAACTGTTTCCTTCCCCTACGGTAGGTGTCGCATCTCTCAGATATGCCCTTAAAGTAGCAGGTACCATTCCAAGCAGACGCTCCCAATTCTTAGCTACTTCCTGTAGTTCCTCCGGTATGGCCTTTTGTAAAGCCTCCAAAGTCTCTTCCTTCGCCGGTTCCACCTTCTGCTGTGGTACAGAATCACTCTGTGCTATCTGAGAACTTGTGTTGACCACGACTCCCTGTTCCAACTGGCGTTCGATCACACGGATCCGATCCAAAATGGAATCATAATTGGTCTCCATCGCAGGCTTACATAACTTGATCAAAGCGATCTCAATGAGCACCCGCTTCTGAGTTGCATAACGCACCTGATTGGACAACTCCGATAATACACGGATATACCGCATCAGGGTTTCTGCTTCTACCAATCCACTTTCTTCCTGCATAACCGAAAAATGTTCCGAAGATACATCCACAATTTCCTCTGCCTGAGCAGAAGTCTTGATTAAAAGCAGGTTACGAAGATACCAGGTAAAATCGATGACCACCTGCCCCAGTTCTCTTCCTCGGACAATCAGTTCTTCTACGATTTCCATACATCCTGTTACATTCCCCTCCGCTACATAACGGAATAACTGGGAAAATGTCTCTACATCTACTGCTCCTAATACTTCTAATACTTTGTCATAGGTCAATTCTTCCCCAAGGTAAAACGCAATACATCGATCCAAAAGACTCAATGCATCACGCATGGAGCCGTCTCCTGCTTTGGCAATATATCGTACTGCCCTCTCCTCAGCCACCACCTGCTCCTTCTCTAACAACTCCTGCAGACGAGCCGCGATGACATCAATGGTAATCCTTCGAAAATCATACCTCTGACATCTGGATAAAATGGTAATGGGTATCTTGTGAGCTTCCGTTGTTGCAAGAATAAAGATCACATAAGAAGGGGGTTCCTCTAAGGTCTTTAACAATGCATTGAACGCTCCTGTAGAGAGCATGTGTACCTCATCGATAATGTATACTTTGTATTTTCCCTGTGTCGGTGAATACTGGACATCCTCCACGATTTCTCTTATGTTATCCACTCCATTGTTGGAAGCGGCATCCATCTCGATCACATTCATAGAAGTCTGATTGTTAATCGACTGGCATACTGCACATTCATTGCAGGGACTTCCGTCCACCGGATTCTCACAGTTGACCGCCTTTGCCAAAATCTTTGCAATGGTAGTCTTTCCGGTTCCTCTGGTTCCACAAAATAAAAACGCATGTCCTACACGACCGGCTTTGATCTGGTTTCGCAAGGTTCTTACAATATGTTCCTGCCCTTTTACATCTTCAAATTCCGTTGGTCGAAATTTACGATATAATGCTGTATATGACATTGCATTTCCTTCCTTTCCCACTTGCACACTATAATAGAAGCTGACTGATTTTCTTCACAGAAATCAAATTCATTTTTCTAAATGCATAAGTAATCTGCACTCACCCTTACTATTTTACCAATTGAACCAATACTTGTCAAAGCATATATAAAAAGGTGTAAAGTCGATATATTCCACACTTTACACCTTTGTTTTCTATTTCTTTATTTTAATTTTCTTTGTCTTACCGTAATCTCCGTAGATTCTTGTACCATCCACTTCCTTGTAAGCACGTACTTTTACGTAATAGGTACATCCTTTTGTTAAGCGACTTAAAGTAGCAGAGGTTTTCTTTCCAACTGCTTTTGTACTAGGAGCATAAAAATAATAACTTGTAGTATATACCACTTCATAGCCATCTGCCTGGGAGTTTTTCTTCCACTTTACTACCGCTTTTCTGCGTTTCTTATTCTTTATGGAAGAAATGGTAGTTTTCTTCGGAAAAATATTAAACTTAACGGAAGTCTGTCCTTTATAGTAACCCAAACCTACTACGGTTACCTGACCAGTTCCAGCAGCGACATGGTTGGAATACTGTACGGCATAATCCTTATCCTTTGTTAAGGCAGTGCCATCATATTCTACTTTTACAACCGGTTCGCAAGGCTTGCCGCTGTATATATAATCAGTCTGTTCCAAAGTTACGGATATCTTTGAATCTGTCATATTTCTTGTTCCAGGTTCCGTATTCGTAGTGTAATAGGCTCCACATACGGAACATACATGACGAATGACACCAGCCACACCAAAGGTTGCCTCTGTCAAAGTTTCTTCATGAAAACTATGTGCCTTTGGACTTTCTACCTTTGGAGTTGCTACAAAATCGTAGATTACATATGCTGCATGATCCCCTGTAATATTCAATTTTAATTGGGTTACATTGGTTGTATCGATGGTTACCACCTTTGAGTACATGGAATAAGACAAAGATTCCTGTTTTATTTGATTACCATCCACATAAATATTTAGTGTACCATCATCAGTACGTGCGTTGTCTATATGACCGATCATAAACGAAACGCTCTTATAATTATTGTTTAAGGCATATAATGCAACGGCTTGACTATGGTTATTTTTTGTTACCAAGCAGCGATATTTTCTATCCCCCATACATTTCACATAAGAAGTGCTTCCCATTTCTTCTTTGTACTCTGTCATAGAGGATGATTGATATGGGGAAAGATAATCCACGCAGTTGGTTCTTGCTGGAATCGTCTCCTGATAGGTTGCACCACAATCTTTGCAGGTATAGGTAACGGAACCAGGGTCCTGGACCGTAGCAACTTTTGTTACTTCTGCTGCATAATTATGCCCGGAAGACATAGTGATATTTGCCATTCCGTAACTTGCATGATCACCTGTGATCACTACTTGCATATGCATCTTTCCAGTGGTATTTATGGTTACCGTCATATTTGTCATATCATATTTTAAGTCCTTCGTATAATCTTCCTGATATTCTTCATCCAAATATAACTTAAATGTTCCACTATCTGTCCGTTGATTATCCAAATGTCCCAGGGTAAAACTTACCGATGAAACCTGACCACCCAAATAAAACTGTGCTTGCATTTCACTATGATTATTTGTCGTGACTAATCCATAAGAATACTTGGTACCAGCCATTTGGAACGACTCACCAGCTTTTCCATCGTAAATAGCTGCATTTATTGACTGATACGGTCTCAAATAATGCACCGCATCCGCCTTACTGCTGGTTGGCATTATAATAGTGCCAACCATTGCCATAATGGCAATCAAAAAACTACATACGCCCAATAGTTGGGCGAAATTTTTCTGTTTCGATTTTTTCATTTTCATACAATCGCTCCTTTTTTCTACTGTTCTCTCTTCCTTTGTTATTCCCTGTCTTCCCATCAACCAAAATCCTATACTACTACTGTTCGATTTTAGTCAACAAGGAATCACTAATCAACCACAACTACGTAAAAAATTCTAGTTACTCTTCTCATTTTCTGCATTTGTTTTTGTGGCAGATTTAAGTATAGCATACCTCCGTTGTCCATTACAACAAGATTTTCGGAAGGATCTCCACAACAATTCAGCACAAATACTATTTTCATCGTTTGGAATCTTTTGGCACTTTATGTACGATCCTGGCTGATCTAATATCATTTACTCAATCCTTAAACTTCTATGAAAGGGTTGGGTTACTGTCCACACAGTCTTCCATCCTCCTCACAAATGGTGTATATTAGAATTAATCAATTCTAACCCCCATTGGTCTTGAACATACGAAGAAAAAGGAGAAAAAGATGAAACTTGTATTACAGAGAGTAAAACATGCCAGTGTTTCCATTGACGGCAATTGTGTTGGAAAAATTAGAAAGGGTTTGCTGGTCCTTCTGGGAGTGGGAAAAGACGACACAGAAGAAGTGGCAGACAAAATGTTTGATAAGATGATGAAGTTGCGTATTTTTGCAGACGAAGACGGAAAGACAAACAAATCCATTCAGGATATTCAGGGCGAATTGCTGATTGTATCCCAATTCACCTTATATGCCAACTGCAAAAAAGGAAACCGACCAAGCTTTATAGAAGCTGGCTCACCAGAACAGGCAAACGCTTTGTACGAATATTTTTTGAAGCTGGCAAGTGAAAAATATGGAAGCTGTGAGCATGGAGAATTTGGTGCAGATATGCAGGTGGAATTGTGCAATGACGGACCCTTTACCATTGTGTTAGATTCTAGGGATTTTGAGAAAAGTAGATAATGATTATTGGGGTTACGAGGCGACTAACAATCATTTAATACTATTAAAAATATGTGTTTTCAAAATATACCAAATTATTCCAAAAGATGCTGTTGAATTTTTGCTCAACAGCATCTTTTTTACAAGTCATTAACATTCTATTTTTTATCCTATCAGAACTTTCTTTCCCTCAAATGCAAAACCGTATTTTCGTATCTGTTCTTTTGAAAATCCTCTTGCGATTAAATCTACTTCATATTGCTTTTCTTCTATCTGAGCAAGGGCAGATCGCACGGTATCTTCCAATGAGCTTTCTTCGTCCTTTTCATGTACCTTAAATTCCAAGATCATGGCATTCTCTTCTTTATTCTTTGGCTCTATTACCACATCATATCTGCCAAACCCACTTTCTCTGTTAGAAGTGATGATATAACCAGAACCTAAGTCTGCAATCAATCCCAAAACAAAACCATGATAAAAGCGTTCCGGTGCTTCATAGGAAGGACTTTTACCGGTATCAAAATAACTGAACGTCTGTAATGTTACACGATTCATATAGATATTCATTTCCTTCAGATTGCCTCGAAGAAGCGCCTCTACGAAATCATTATAATTTCCATCTGACTCTTCAAACCAATCGTGCACTAAATATTCAAACATACATCTGACTTCTTCATTTGTAAGCGCTAATTCATACTTTGGACGCCCTCCACCAATCTTGTCTTCCTTACTTTCCATACTAATTGCCTTTAGATAACCGCTGGAAAGCAACAGACTCCAAATTGCACCTTCATTTCTTCCTAACTGATTATACACAACCTGCTCATCAATCGGACAAAAAATAGTCTCGCCTTTTAACAACGCTTCAAAGGATATTTTTAATCGTTTGCTTCCCTCCCGAATCAACTTGCTGACCAATCGATTGTTGCTAGTGTTTGCCCAGTAGATATCAAAGAGTCCTCCTGTCTTTAGAAAATTGATAATAGACCAAGGGTTATAGATATCACGCTTCTGCCCAAAGACAAAACCATCATACCACCACTTTACCTTCTCCTTTTTCCCTCCAAGTCCGTATGCATCCAATGCCTCAAAAACTTCTTCCTCTGTAAAACCGAAGGCTGATGCATATTCATTGGATGTGGTTGTAACTACCATTGGATTATTCAAATCTGAAAATATAGAGTTTTTACTGACTCTTGTAATTCCCGTCATCATTGCACGCTCAAGCGAAGAATTTGTTTTAAAAGTGGCATGAAACAGATTTCTTGTAAAATCTACAATTTCATCCCAATATCCATTCGCATAGGCTTCCTGCATCGGAGTGTCATATTCATCTAACAGAATAATAACTTTTCTTTGATAATGTTTGTAAAGATATTGCGACAGTCGATGCAACGCCATACTGGCAAATACATCATTCATTTTTTCTTTTTGTTCTATTGTTTCCTTAATATAGGTTTTATCGTTTTCTGTAAGTTTTTTGCTCTCAAGCAAATAGTTATGAGAATCATACAAATCTGAAATCATTCTACAGATTTTTTCTCTTGTATTTGCAAAAGAGTTTTCCTTCACATTTGCAAAAGAAAGGCTGATTACCGGATAGGTTCCCTGCAGTTCACGATACTTTTCCTCTTTCCATATGAAAAGCCCTTCAAATAAATCGGACCTATCCATATATTCCACCGAGAAAAAACATTCCAGCATGCTCATATTCAAGGTTTTTCCAAACCGACGAGGTCTGATGATCAGAGTAACATCATCCCCGGCTTCCCACCATTCTTTTATAAAATCCGTCTTGTCAATATAAAAATATTTTCCCGTTCGCAATTTCTCAAAATCCTGTGTTCCAATCGAAATTTTTGCTGGCATAGGCTCACCTCATTTTACTTTAATATAACTACAGAATAAGCCGGCAAGGTAACAGTGTCCCCTTCCAAAGTAACTTCCGTTCCATCTGCACTCACATAGCCTCTGATTCCTTCATATCCATAAGTATCTTTACTCAGTGTAACTGTCTTAGGCTCTGTAGAGAGATTGTAAAGCATCTCGATCTGACTGTCTTCATATGTCTTTGTAATGGCACAAATTGCCTCATCGGTCACTTCCGGAATAACCGCAACTTCTCCTCTGGCAATCTCAGGATTTTCGTTACGGATTCGGATACAGCGTTTGATAAACTGGTTGACCGAATTTTCATCCTGTTGCTGCTCCTCTAAGGATGGGAATTTATTCTCAATGGAATCCATATCTGCCGGACCGTCACACATACCGGTATCATCCGTGTTAGACCAGTACATTGGTGCACGGAAATTCTCATCTTTTCCCGCTCCTGAGAGAGCAATATCTTCTCCATAATATACGAACACATTTCCTGTCATGAAGATTTCCATGGCATAAGCAATTTTGATTTTCTCTTCTTTGGCCAAAATATTTGCCATACGGCCTGTATCATGATTTGTCAAAAATTCCGCTACTGTAGCATCTTTGGAAACTTTTTTCGTAGTCTCCTGCACACCGACCATAGAATTTGCAAATTTCGCCCCTACATCCTGTGACATACTCTGTCGGACTGTTTTTACAATTACACCGTCAGATTGTCCAAAACTAAAGTCAAATGTACTATCCACGCCACTTTTTAAATACTCAGATGCAATACTGTAACTTGTCCATACTTCGCTTACCAAATAGGCATCTTCCTTCTGAGCTTTCACATAATCATTGAACCATTTTAAAATTGCAATGTTCTTCTTATCATTTCCGGTAAAATATAGTACACCATCCAAACGGAAGCCATCTACCCCCTTATCCAGCCAGAACTTTGCTGCATTTTCCAATTCTTCTTTTACCTTAGCATTTTCCAAATTTAAGTCTGGCATGCCATCCCAAAATGATCCTTCATAGTACCATCCGGATGAGCCGATTGGATAATAAGCACTTCCTGTAACATCTTTTTCCTTCACAAAATTATAATAATCCAAATATGGACACTCTTTATTGGAAGGTTTCTGTCCTTTCTTTAAGGTATTCAAATATCCGTATGCCTCCTGAAACCATTCGTGTTGTTTGGAAGTGTGATTCATCATAAAATCAATAATCACATTAATTCCTCTCTCATGGCATTCCTTCAAAAGTGCATCAAAATCCTCCATGGTACCATAGTCCGGATCAATGGCCATGTAATCAGTTGTATCATACTTGTGGTAGGTTGGAGATGGCATAATTGGCATTAACCAAATTCCGTTGTATCCCATATCCTGAATGTAGTCTAGCTTTTCTGCCACACCCTTTAAATCTCCGATTCCATCTCCATCGCTATCATAAAAAGAATAGACAAAAACCTCATAATAGGTTCGATTGTTATCGTCGATTATATTTAATTCCTGTTCATAAGCATAACCATCCTGCTTCTGATTATCCACATTTTGCTGATCCTTCTGTTCTGCTTTTCCACATCCATTTGTGAATAAAAGCGAGGTTGCCAACATACATACCCCTATTTTTTTTACATAATGTTTGAACTGCACCATAGTATTCTCTCCTCCTTTTGTTTCACAAGAAAAAGAGGTTGTTGTAAAAGAATATACAACAACCTCTTCTATAAATCTGCCGAAACAGATCAATTTCATTAACCCTTTACAGCACCTGCTGACATACCTTCTACATAGTACTTCTGCATGAAGATGAACAATAATGAAATTGGAATAGATACGATTACCGCACCGGCAGTAAATCTACCATACCATGTACCGATGTACTCTTTCTGCATCATTGTCCAAAGACCGATCGCAACTGTGTACTTCTTGTAGTTTGTACCAAGAATAACCTTTGCAAAAATGAAGTCTAACCATGGAGCCATGAATGATGTCAACACAGTGTAGATCAAAATTGGCTTTGACAAAGGAATGGTAATCTTATAAAATACCTGGAATCTGGTTGCACCATCAATCCATGCAGCTTCATCGATCGCTCTTGGAATGGTATCGAAGAAACCTTTTGCAATATGATAGTTCAATGCCTGTCCAGCTGAATATACAAACATAAGTGATATTAACGATTCTGATACACCAAGACCCTTTAAGATATAGTAAACAGCGATCATTGACATGAAACCTGGGAACATGTTCAATACCAAACCGATATTCATCAATGTCTTTCTACCCTTAAAGCGAAGTCTGGATAATGTGTATGACACACACAACACATACAATGTTGACAATAAACAGGTACCAACAGCAACAAATAATGTATTCAAAAACCATTTTACAAAGTAGAACTGTCTTGTGTCAGTAAACAATTCAATATAGTTCACTAATGAAAATCCTGCTGGCAAGAAACTGCTTGAACCAGAATCTGCAGCCGAGTTAAACGACTCTAACACGATCCATACTACTGGGAACAACCATATTACAGACATAATTCCCAAAATAATGTGTACTGCTGTATTTGCAATGAAACGATTTCGTTTCATAGAACTTGTCTCTTTTTTCATTATGAGAATCCCTCCTCGTCTTTATAGGATGCTGTATTTCTATAAGTAATCAATGATACAACAGCTGAAATCAGGAATACGAAAATACCGATTACAGATGCGTAACAGTAATCTTTTGAGTTTGTTGTCAAGGCATACAACCATGTAACCAACAAATCTGTATATCCTGACTGATAGTAATCATTTGTCTTAGGACCACCCGCTGTCAGGAAGAAGATTACGTTAAAGTTATTGATATTACCTACGAAATCCGTAATCAACTTAGGTGTTGTTACGAACAACATATATGGAAGTGTAATCTTCCAAAAGATTGTATTTGCATTTGCACCGTCTACACGTGCAGACTCATATAAGTCGGAAGGGATATTCTGTAAAATACCTGTTGTAACCAACATAGTATATGGCATACCTACCCAAAGGTTTACAATGATAATTGTAACACGAGCTAATGTTTTAGTAGATAAGAATAAAATTGGCTCGCTAATAATTCCCAACGACATCAATGTACCATTCAATGGTCCATTATCTGCCAACATATGATTCATCAAAAGCAATGATACGAACTGTGGAATGGCAATTGTAATAACAAAGAATGTTCTCCACATTGCCTTAAATCTTGTTCCCTTACGGTTGATGATGATCGCCAACAACATACCGAAAATATAGTTTAAGAATGTAGCAAAAATTGCCCAGATAAATGTCCACTCTACGATAGGCCAGAATGTTCTACCAATCTTACCGTTAAAGTTCAACATAACTGCAAAGTTCTTAAATCCAACCCAGTCGAACAAATTTCCAGGTGGCTGATGATTCTGATCAAAGTTTGTAAAAGCAATCAAAATCATGTAGAACAACGGCAAAATGTTAAATACTAAAATACTAATAACTGGCAATAATAACATTGTAAAGTGTAACTTTGTATCGAAGTAATCCAAAACATCTTCTTTAAAGTTCTTCACATGTTTTCCCTGCTCATCTAAAAGCTGAGCAGAATATGCGCTCTTAATGTTCTTGTACCACATGATTACAAACAGTACAATAACAAAAATCGCAACTGCCGCTGCCAATAACATTAACATGGAGTTATCTCCAGGAATCTGAACATAAGCTGTTCCTGCTGCATTGAGCTCACGATGTGGCTCATTTGTACCTAAATCTCCAAAGTGACTTAATGCGGTTACTCCATATACTGCCATATAGAAAATAAAACCGATCTCCATTGCAAGATAAATAAGACCTTTAATAATCTGCTTTCTTGCAATATTACCTGCTCCAAGAATAAAGAACGAAAGCTTAGTTCCTACGCTTCCATATTCCCATGCATCTTTGAGCAATCCAAAGATTTTAGAAAAACTTTTCTTAATCTTATCCATTAGTGATGCTTCCTCCTTCTATTGTAATAAGGTGTTTCGTTTATACTCAACCACGACTGGCCTAAGTGTAGACGAAACATCTCATTTTCCAATGTATCTCTACACTTTGCAAAAGAGTGACTCCTTTACAAACAATTCCCCCACTCTTTCAAGTGGGGAAATCACTTATTTAAACTATCACAGATAGTCCAATTTCAATTATTTGTCAAGTTCTGTTACGATATTTTCAACAGTCTTGTCTAACTGTTCCTGTAAGTTCTTAGCTGTAACTTCCTTAGTTACCATTCCCTTACCAAGAGCTTCCATAGCTGTCCAGTAGTTTGTACCAAACTTCTCATCACTTGGAGTTACAATTGCGTATGCAGACTGAGCCTGTAATGCCATTGTAGCAATGTCAGCAGAAACTTCTTCGTTCTCAGCTAATCCAGCCCATGTTGGAGACACTCCTCTTGCGATAAAGTGATCTAACTGGCACTGCTCGCTACCTAACCAAATAGCTAAAGCTTGAGCAACTTCTGGATAGTCTGTATTTGCATTAACACCGATGTACTTGTAATCACCGATAGAGTTCAACTGAACTGACTTACCACCGATTGTAACTTCTGGTAACTTAGTAGCTGCGTAGTTATCACCTAAAGCTTTCTTTACGTCAGCAGCGTTCCATGTACCACCACAGAATGCAGCACAGTTACCCTTCTTCATGTTAGATAAAGCAACCTGGCTATCATCATCACATAAGAACTTGCTGTTGTTTGCAAGATCAAGCATAACCTGTCCAGCTGCAAGACCATTCTCATCATTGAAGTTACACTCTTCTAACTTAGTTCCATCTTCACCGAATACTGTACATCCAGCTGCATAGAAGAATCCACCATTGTACCAACCGTTATCTAAATCCATAGAGAAGTTGTACTTACATCCTTCAATATCTTTAGCCATCATTGTATCTAAAGACTTAACTTCCTCTTCAGAGTATTTGCTCTTATCATAGTACATGAACCATGTGTTAGGTGTGAAAGGTACACCATATACACTATCCTTCATAGTTACAGACTTCATAGCAACTTCTGTGTTGTTTGCAACAACTTCATCTAATCCCAATAATTCTAATGCAATACCATTGTTTACTAATGATGCAATCTGATCACCAGCATACATGAATACGTCAGCACCAGCTTCCGCATCCTTTGATAATTCCTTATATGCATCTGACTCTGGACATACTGCATAATCAAATTCGATGTTCCACTCTGGATGAGCATCGTTAAATGCATCACACATGTACTTGATTAAGTTATCTCCATACTTAGCGTCCTTATCAGCGTAAGATACCTGATCTTCCTGTGGAGCCCATACTGTCAACTTAACATCAATTGGATCTGCTGATGTTGTATCATCAGATGTTGTGTTTGTTGTGTCTGTTGTTCCTGTTGTGTCAGCTTCTTCTTTGCTGCCACAAGCTGTCATTGATCCCATAACAAGGACCATAGCCATAAGTAATGCTACAAGTTTTGTTCTTTTCTTCATAACCTTCTACCTCTTTCTTATAAATATAAATTTATTATAAATATACACTATGTATATTATAATCGTACCTCACAAGGATAACCTTCCAAATTATTCCTCTGTCTCTTCATCGATCTCTTCTTCTTCGATTTCCGGCTTGTCCAACTCACGTCCGTAAGTCTCAGCCAATTCTCTCAGCCAATCGATGTGTTCTTCCGTAAACTGTTCTGGAAGCAATCTCCAACGCCAGTTCTGCCCTACTGTTGAAGGCAGGTTCATTCTTGCAGAATTATCTAATCCCAAGATATCCTGCATTTGCATAATGGCAACATCTGCAACACTTGCATACGCAGAACGGATAACAGCCTTAGTAACCTCTTCCTTAGTCTCTACACCCAAATACTTATATGTGTATTCCATATCTTCTTCGTCGACACCTTCAAAGTAACCGGTTAATGTCTCATTGTCATGAGTTCCACCATATACTAGCACATTGCTATTGGTATATGTATGTGGTAAGTTGCTGTTCGTGTTGCGTCCATCAAAAGCAAACTGCATAATCTTCATTCCTGGCCAGCCTGTCTCTTCCATAAGATCGCGTACACTCTGTACAACCAAGCCCAAGTCTTCTGCGATGATCTTTGAATCTCCAATAGACTCTTTTATGGCATCGGTAAGCTTCTTGCCAGGTCCCTTCTTCCATGCACCCTCCATAGCAGTTGGGCATGTACTAGGAATTCTATAGTATCTCACAACTCCAATAAAGTGATCAATACGAATCACATCATAAAGTGTTGCATTTGCTTTCATTCTCTCACGCCACCATGAAAAAGCTTCCTTCTCCATAGCATCCCAGTCATAAAGTGGATTTCCCCATCTCTGACCAGTCTCCGAGAAACAGTCAGGTGGAACTCCTGCTACATTGATCGGATTCTTGCGCTCATCTAATTCAAACAATCTTCCATGTACCCATACATCAGAACTATCCATAGATACATAAAGTGGAATATCACCAATAATCTGAATACCCTTCTCGTTGGCATATTCTTTTAATTCCATCCACTGTGTGTAGAACTTAAACTGACAGAACTTCCAAAAATCAATTTCATCCTGTAATTCTTTTCTATACTTCTTAAGTGCAGCTTCTTCGCGGAACTTAATATCGTCGTCCCATGCACTCCACTCTTTGTTATCAAACTTGTTCTTAAGTGCCATATAGAAGCTGTAATCATCCAGCCAGTATACGTTCTTCTCACAGAACTCCGTATATTCCTCGCTATCTTTGTGATTACTATTCTTATACGCAATCTTCAACACATCAAAGCGATTATTAAAAATAGTCGCATAAGCAATATCCGAAGGATCTTCTCCCCAGTCTTTGCTTTCAACATCTTCTTTTGTCAATAATCCTTCCTGTATTAAATACTCTAAATCAATAAAATATGGATTTCCTGCGAATGCAGAAAAAGACTGGTAAGGACTATCGCCAAAACTGGTTGGTCCCACAGGAAGCACCTGCCAAAATGTCTGCTGTGCTTCTACCAAAGAATCCACAAATCGATACGCTTCTCTTCCGAATGTTCCAATACCATACTTGGAAGGAAGACTACTAATTGGAAGCAGAATACCTGCTCCTCTTCCGAGGCTCTGTACGTTTTTACTCATTACATCGTTCTCCAAACTATAAAATATTACTCAACTGTTCACTGGATGAAATTTCCTATACTTCACGAAATCGAGTATTTCTCAACCAGCTACTCAAAAACTAAATATATAGTATCTCATTAATGCTTTTTTGTCAACATCTTTTTTCGCTACTATTGTTCAATTTTAATAGCATTATTTGGATTTAACCATTTCATTTTGTTATATTTTGCATATTTTTCTTTCGTTTTTGTGATATTTTTGTGTCAGCTATGGTCACATTACCTATTTATCCATTTTTTCCCTTGCTTTGCCATACTCTCAACGGTATAATTAAGATGAAGAAATTGGATGAAATACTGATTTTCGGGAACTTTCAAGCCTTCATTGTGCACTTTGCACAACTACAAACCAGTATACAAGGCAGATTGCACATATGCTTTTTCTTAAGGGAGAATATTTGGAGTTATTTACATCATCAATACACAAAACAAAATATTTTTCACATTCTTCACAAATACGAAGTTTACAATATCAAAATACAACACATTCAGCTTGTAGAAATATTTTCTCGCTGGAATAATTGTCATATCAAGGGGGATTCTTATGAATAAAACAAAACATTTTTTTCTATACTTTCTATTAATAACACTACTAATGGTTCCGACTTCTCCTGACAGACGGGTTAATGCAGCAGATCCATCCATTCCAACCGCCAGTACTTATTCGGTTACATTTTGTACCGATAAAGATACCACCTTCTCAGTTCTCAAAGATATCGCTTATGGCGACACCATATCACTTCCTGGCAAACCAACCAAAGAGGGATTCTGGTTTCGCGGATGGTTTTTGGATGATCAGTTTCAAAATGAATTTAATACTACCATGCAGATAAAAAAAGATACGACACTTTTTGCAAAATGGGAAGAGAAAGAAAACAAAGAAAAAGATATCATGTCAGTAACCCTTTCTTACGGAACTTTTTCTTCTAAACTTACTACAGATTTAACGAATCAGAAAGTAGGCGCTCATACTCATCCAAATGTAAAGACACTAAGTAACGAATCAATTGCAACTGCAATTTCCACTATTACACTTTCCAAGAACATCAATGTTTTTGCTTTTCAGTTTGACATGGACGATTTCACTTACAATCCATCCAAGCCTTTACCTGTTACCATTACTATTCCACAGGGATTCGATTCCAATAAACTTCGTGTTTATTTTTCACCAAATGGAACTACAATTCAAGGAACCTGTGTAGGTCAGGCACCAGATGCTTCCAGTTATCAAATTCAAATTTTCGAGTCCGGCACCTACATTATTTTGCAAGACAACGGTCCCACAACTGATGCAACCTCAACAATAACACCGCCTACACCAATGGTAACTATGTGCATGGATGAGTCTGTTTTGGTAGATGCACAGACAAGTGCCATCCTTTCCTTTAAAAATTTTCCAACGGACAGCAACCCTTCTGCCATTCCTTTTACCTGGACCAGCAGCAACCCAAAGATTGCAACGGTAGATAACGAAGGAATTGTAACCGGGATTAATAAAGGAACCACTACCATCACCGCCACCTCCAGTGATGGCACCTATACAGCCACGGCTAACATAACAGTTGTAGCAAAAAAAGTCCCAGTCAAGTCTCTTCTTCTTAAAAAGAATGCATACACAATAAAAGTGGGAAAATCATTTAAAATTGCCACAACTATTCTTCCCACAAATGCAACAAATAAAACCTTACAATTTTCATCCAACAAACCAAAGGTAGTTGCCATTGTCTCAGGCAACAAGATCAAAGCAAAAAAGAAAGGAAAAGCTACCATTACAATCAAAACGACAGATGGCAGCAACCTTGTTAAGAAAATCAAAATTACCGTTAAATAAGAAACAAAGTGCACAAGGCCACTTCAACTCCCTATATCCCTCACTCATGAATGACTTGCTCTATAGGATGAACTTTCCTATAGAGCAAAAAAGGTCTATGTATATACAAACCTGCATATACATAGGCCTCTTTTTCTATTCTAATCATCAAACGGTCCTTTTACAATCTCATCGATGCTTATCTCCGTCGTTATCCTACTCTCATACTCTTCTAGCAGTTCTTCTTCCTCCACATTGGTTTCTTCTGCCAGGGTTCCAAAGTATTCTTCTTTGAACATTCCCACTTTACCATAGGTATAATCCACATATCCATCCGGATTACTTATTCGCTTAATTTCCTCATTCAAATCATGCATTCGCTTGTCCAAGGTGGCTGTAATTTCTGAACATGCACGCAACTCTTCCCGAATATGCTCTGGAGCATTTCCCTCAAATTTGTAATAAATCTTATGCTCCAAGCTGGCCCAGAAATCCATGGCAATAGTGCGAATCTGTATCTCTACTTTTGTATCCGTCACCTTGTCTGATAAGAAGATTGGAAGCGCTACAATCATATGATAACTTCGATAACCATTTGGTTTGGGATTCACAATAAAATCTTTCACTTTCAACACTTTCACATCAGACTGTTTTGCAATGGCATCTGCAATTCGATAAATATCTGATGTAAATGAGCAGATTACTCGAATTCCTGCCACATCATTGACATAACGAACAATATTTTCAACGGTTAATGCTCTCCCATCTTTTCGGATCTTTTTCGCAATACTCTCCATAGATTTAACACGGGAAGTGATGTGTTCAATCGGATTATATTTGTGTTCCAATTTAAATTCATTACTTAATATCTGAAGTTTTGTGTCGATTTCTTTTATGGCAGAATCATACAACAACAAGGCATGGTTCCACTCTTGTGCTTCATCTCTATACATCGGTAATTGCATTCTCTTATCCCCCTTCCACAAGATGTCTACATTGGAGAATATATCCCAATTATATGAAACAGGCACGCCTGCACCTAAGCTTACCTACTGACAACACTTTCATAGTAAACAGAAAAGGAGAACAACCCGAAACGATTGTCCTCCTCTAAATTCTTTCTATAAGCGATTCAGAATCCGTGATCCACGTTCTATGGGATTATAACATATCGTCGATCATTTTTGCTACTGCATCTGCCATAGCTGCTGACTTAGCATCTGCATCTTCCAAAGACTCTCCAACTACTCCATAATAGAACTTAATCTTTGGTTCTGTTCCTGATGGTCTTGCACACAACCATGCATTATCACTCAAATCGTAGTAAATTACATTGGAAGCAGGCAATCCAGTTGGTGTAACTTCTCCGGTAGCCATATCCTTAATAGTATCTTCCTTATAATCTCTTGCAGATAACACTTTGTATCCTGCAATTTCTGTAGGTGTATTCTCACGCAAAGTAGTCATGATATTCTGGATCTTCTCTAATCCGGCAATTCCTTCAAATCCGATTGCTTTGATACCGTCTTTATAGAAACCATATTTTTCATACATGGCAACCATAGCATCCCACAATGTCATGTTCTTTGTCTTGTAGTAAGCTGCTGCCTCACACAATGCCATAGTAGCAACGATTGCATCTTTATCTCTTGCATGTGTTCCGATCAAGCAACCATAACTCTCTTCAAATCCAAATAAATAGGTTCCCTTACCAGAATTTTCAAATCCAAGGATCTGCTGTCCGATAAATTTAAATCCTGTTAATACTTCGATTAACTTCACTCCATAATGCTTAGCAATAGCATCTGCCATATTAGAAGTAACGATAGTCTTAATCAAAGCGCCATCCTCTGGAAGTTTTCCTTCCTTCTCCTTAGTCTGACTGATCACATAATCTGCTAACAAGCATCCTGACATATTACCTGTCAAAGTAATGTACTCTCCAGTCTTGCTATCCTTTACATATACTCCAAGACGGTCTGCATCTGGATCTGTTGCCAATACAAGATCTGCATCCTTTTCCTTTGCAAGCTTAAGTGCTAAATCAAATGCTTCTGCTGCTTCTGGATTTGGGTAGCTGACAGTTGGGAAGTTTCCGTCTGGCAATTCCTGCTCTGGTACTACGTATACATTCTCAAAACCGATTTCCTTTAACACTCTTCTTGCAGGAATATTTCCTGTACCATGAAGTGGTGTGTAAACAATCTTGATATCTTTCTGAGCTTCTTTGATGCTATCCCAATGAATAACCTGTTTCTTTAATTCTTCCATGTACTTGTCATCAATTGCAGCACCGATTACTTCATACAATCCCTGTGCCTGTGCATCAGCCTTAGCCATAGTCTTTACATTGTTGTAATCTGTTACAGCCTTAACTTCTGCCATAATTCCACCATCATGAGGAGGTGTAATCTGTGCGCCATCTTCCCAGTATACCTTATATCCATTATATTCTGGTGGGTTGTGGCTTGCTGTAATATTGATACCTGCGATACACTTTAATTCACGAACTGCAAATGACAATTCTGGTGTTGGACGCAAAGACTCAAATACATAAGCCTTGATACCATTTGCTGCAAGACATAATGCTGCTTCATCTGCAAATTCAGGAGACATACGACGTGAGTCAAATGCAATTGCAACACCCTTAGCAGCAAATCCTTTCTTATTGATATAATTTGCCAATCCCTGTGTTGCCTTACGAACCGTATACACGTTCATGCGATTAGTACCTGCTCCAATTACACCACGAAGACCTGCTGTACCAAACTCTAAATCCTTATAAAAACGCTCTTTAATTTCGTTTTCATCATTCTTGATGGACTCTAATTCTTTCTTAGTATCCTCATCAAAATAAGGGTTCTCCAACCATGACTCATAAATACTCTTGTATTCCATATATCTTCCTCCTAAATCTTACTTTTATTTATAATTCTTTGCAGATAAGCAAAAAATATAACTTTCTTATCACTAGCCCTGCTTCTGAACCAGACTTGCAAAGCTGTACTCTGCGTCGCCATCTCCAGCCGGTACATTTACCGTATAACTCTTGGTAACATATCCCTCCTGAGACAAGGTAATGGTAACCTCACCGGTAACCTTTGGGAAGGAAAGTGGTGCCACCCCCTGATACTCTCCATTTAAATAAACGGAAGCACCAACAGGCGTATTGACAGAAATGGTATTCTCACTGGAGGCTGCTACATCTTCTGTAGCTTCCGGTATAGAGGTAGACCCTGCTTCCTCAGTACTCTCTGCCCTTGGCTTTGCAGTAACTGTTGCCGAATCAGCGGACGGCACTTTGTCCTCCGAATCCTCCGCTACCAATTCTACATAAATCTTTTGGCACTCCACGCGATTTTCCTTCACGCATAATATGCCGGTATACTCCTTGTATCCCTCAGCCTCCACGGTTACATTATAATTGCCGTAGGAAAGGGAAATTTCTTTGTTCACACTCTCTTTTTTTCCATTGATGGTCAATGTAGCATCGGAAGGTGTAACAATAAATCGTACCTTGCCTTCTGTCTTAGCAGGTTGAACATAAGAACTCAAATCCAAAAAGAATTCTTCACCCCGTGCAACCTCTATCTGTTCCACTGCTTCCATTGTACCATTCTTTAATACCACCGTATGAGAACCTTCCCCTACTGTCAACAACATATTCTGTTTTACATCCTGGAAGATCTCCTGGTCAACCTCTATGGTTCCTCCCAAAAATGCATCCTGACCACCAAGACGGATATAACCATGTCCCTTGGTTATTATGAACGCATATACTTTGGAACCAATCCCTTTGATGGTAACCTCATCGGTATCATTCATATCAAACAACATCTGCTGTTCGTTATCACAAAACACGGCCACTCCAGAATCATATTCATAATTTCTACCGGTAACGGTAATCTGATTCTCCTGCCGATCGATATTGGAACCCAACACATTATTATACTCCCAGGCTTCCTTAGAAACCTGTACTTTCGTAAGCACCAAGTCATCAGAGTCATACTCTACATCTACGATTTCTCCACAAGACAACTGGTCCATAACCAATGCCACTGAATTCTTACTGAACACCTGAGTCCCACCATTGTAATAAAAGGTCTCTTCCTCTTCCGTGTTCGTATCATACAACTGCACCGTCTGGGCTTGTGTATCAATATCCTTTAGAACTACGGTTGCCATTCCTTCCGTCTGTTCCTGTGCTGCCTCTAATGCCTGTTTCTGTGTTACGTTTTTCGTCTGTGTATTCCCACAACTAGTCAATGCAGCCATTCCAACTACAAGGACTGCCATTGAAATCAAATTTCTCTTTCTCATCTTCTCTTACACCAGTCTCTTAAGACTGCCCCCGTAACTTACCATGAAAGTGTTGTCAGTGAATATGCTTTCCGCAAACTAACTTTCATATATCGTGATACCTGCAAAGCAGGCATATTTGTTTCCGTCATGTTCAAAACAGACCCATACTGGGTGTATTATACTATATCCCGTATAAAAAGTCAAAAAACTTCGACTTCCATATTATGTTAACAGTAACAGTTTAGCCCCCGGCTAAACTGTTACTGAATTGGGCAAGCTTCGCATATAAAATTGCCCAATTGTATTCCTGTTGTACTTTTTTTACGGTCAGCACAGTAAATGTGCAGACCTACCTAAACTGTTACTGTTAAGCTTACAATACTTCCTGCAACTTTCCAAGCAAATTCTGTCTTGCATTTTTCTGTTGTTGCAAACTCTGCAATTTTTCAATGTTCTTCTGGGAAATCCAGCTTTTCTTTCGGTTATAGTAATAATTGGTGATCTTCCAAAATTTTTCCGGATATACAAGCTTGATCTGCAAAATCTGCTTTTCCGCCGATGATAACGGTCTCTCTGTTTCATAACTTTCCAATACCAGTTTCAACAAACCAGCCTTCCAGTTTGATTTTTCCATAAGCTTTCTCAGAAAATCATATAGATCCAATACCTGCAGCTGCATATGGGTCTTCTCAAAATCCATAGTAGCGGTTGCGTCCGGAAGCATAACCAGATTGTGATAGGTATAGTTCCCGTGACAAAAGGTCTGATTTTGTTCCACCTCTTCATACAGTTGTTTCACATCCATCCCCTTTAGCATACTCTCCGCTTCCTCTGCCTGCTGATAGAATTCAGGAAACATGGATAAGAAAAACAACTCAAACTCATTTCTCTGCTTCTTCTCTCTTATGTAAGTTCGAATACGACGAAGCTCCCGGTTATGTTTTACCAAAGTCTCCGCGAAGGTGTCTGCCTGGAATTCCATAGGCTCTTCCTGTATATTTCTCATATAATTATGTAATTGTGCCAGGTTTCTTCCTGCCCGTACCAAATGCTCTTTCTTCTTCAGATCGCAGTCTTCTCCCTGAAACCATTGTTTCAACACATATGGGGTTCCCATGGAATTTTCTGTTATGATATTCCCCTCTTTATTTTCCACATAAAGATCCACAAAGGGATGTCCCTGTTCTGCGATCTTTTTCTTCACATTCTGGGTAATCTGGGCTTTTTGAGGAACGCCACGAAATTCTCTGATAATGCGCAATCCCTGGTCCGTATCTAAAATATATGCCCCTCTCACCCGGTACACATTTTGAATTTTCATGTCATACTGTTCCAATACTTCTTTTAGCTTATCATCCATACAATTTCCTCCCACAATCTCTGTTCAAATCAACTACATGTTTCTGTGTTTCTCTATTGTATGAATGGATTCCACGAAATATGCACCCTCTGTACAGAGGGTGCGGCTCAAACAAAGTACTACCTTCCCTCCTGCGGAAACCGTTCCTTTGCAATTCGCAACAAAATATCTTTTTGATTCTTTTCTGGATCTTCCAGCACTTCTTCCAACAATGCCTTTAGGATTTCTCCCATCTGTTTCCCCTTTGGAAAGCCTTCCTCCATCAAAATCGAACCATTGACGGCCAGATCCTTCAAAGTCACACACTCCTCAGAAGCAAGAACATCCTCATAAAGTGCCTTGGCATGAGCCAAATTCTCAAGTTTTTCCTCTCTTTGATAGGTACTCTGAGCCAGAATATCTGCCTCCATAAGCATAAAAAGATAAGGCAGCTTGTCCACACCTATTTTGTTCATGGTTCTTCGCATTCCATTCTTTCTCGTTGAAAACTGCATGTCATGATACTGGATCAAATGGCAAGCCAAATCTATGGTGTAATTGTCAAAACGTAGCCTTCTGAGGATATCACAGGCCACATCTTTTCCCACCTTAGGATGTCCATAAAAGTGCGTCACGCCCTCTTCATCGATCTCCAGACAATCCGGCTTTCCCACATCGTGGAGCAAAGCAGTCCAGCAAAGAACAGAGTACTCTTTTTCTTCCACCTGTTCTCTCTTGGCAATTCTCTGCATATTTTCTACCGCCACCAGGGAATGCATTCCCACATCATACTTATGATGGATATGTTTTTGTTCCGTGTCCAGCATACGGTCAAACTCCGAAAATACCACTTTGGTAATGCCTAATTCTTTTGCAAGGCACAAACGATCTGGATGAGAGGAACAGATCAACTTATCAATCTCCACACGAATTCTCTCTGCACTGATCTTCTCCAAAGTAGGTGCCTTTTCTGTAATGGCAGTCTTTGTTTCCTCCTCAATGTCAAAATCCAACTGAGCCGAAAACCGCACTGCCCTAAGGATTCGAAGGGCATCTTCACTGAAACGCTCTCTGGCATCCCCAACGCAACGAATCACTTTTCTCTCCAAATCTCCCATGCCATCAAATGCATCTACAATTCCCTCTTCCGGGCTGTATGCCATGGCATTGATAGTGAAATCCCTTCGCTTCAGATCTTCCACTAAACTACTGGTGAATTGTACTTCTTTTGGATGTCTGCCATCCTCATATTTTCCGTCAATTCGATAGGTAGTCACCTCAAATCCTTCTTTGTCCAGCATAACGGTTACCGTCCCATGCTGAATTCCGGTGTCAATGGTACGACGAAACAACTCCTTCACCTGCATGGGTGCTGCAGAAGTGGTGATATCCCAATCCTTTGGTTCTCTTCCCAATAAAGCATCCCTTACGCAGCCACCTACTGCGTATGCCTCATATCCATTTTCATGCAAAACATTTAAAATCGTTTCCACCTTTTCCGGAATTGCAATCTTCATCTTCTCACCTGCTCTTTCTTTTTCCGATTTTCCTTATTTTATGATACCTACGAATTGCTACGCTGGTAATAGCTCCCGCAATTCTGCAAACATTCGGAATTCGCTAATTTACTACGTAAATTGCTACTTCCTCATGTTTGACAGGTCTCAAGGACATTCACCCACATTTGAGCAAGCTCATGTGGGTTCAGACCTTTCGACCTTGGTATCATATAATATTTTTTTCATACCCCTCTTGCTTTTGCAGATTCTCGTACAATTCAACAATGGACTTGTGCCAAACCGGATGCTCCAAATATGGATTAAGCTCTGTAAGCGGTGCCAGTACAAAATCCCGTTTTGCCACTTCAATATGGGGTATGATCAGATCCTGCTCATACACGCATAATGCATCATAAAACAATATATCTACATCAATAGTTCTTGGCCCCCAACGCATCTCTCTTACCCGATTAAGTTCCTGCTCCACCTGTCCAATAAAGACAAGAATTTCCCTTGGGGATAACAAAGTCTTCATGCTCATGGCTGCATTTAAAAAGTTGTCCTGCTCCTTCACACCATAAGGCTTTGTCTGATACAAAGAGGAACAATTACACTCCTTACAAAGAGGATGTTCCGAAAACATGGCAATTGCCTTCTGCATATTCGCTTCTTTGTCTCCCAGATTGGAACCTAAGCCTAAATATACGGTATGCCAGCCTCGTTCCACAGAAACACCTACAGTATCCAGAGACATGCAAACCGGTGCCCATGGTTTTTTTATTTCCAGCTTTATGCGGTGGACCAAAGGAAATTCTAACAGTAACGACTGTGCCAGTTGTTCTGCCACAGCTTCAATTAATCGAAAGGTATGTTCTTTCATAAATCTCTGTATAGCTTCACATACCGTTGCATAATTAATGGATAAAGACAGCTCATCTGTCTTTCCTGCTATCATCGTATCCGTATACAAAACAGCAGACACCAAAAACTTTTGTCCCAATACCTGCTCTTCCTGAAACACACCGTGATTTGCAAAACACTCTAAATTTCTAATAAATATCTGATCCTGCATTTATTCTCTTCCAATCTTTTTTCAATCAACACTTTCATACATCCTTGCATAGCAATCTGTGCAAGGACTACCTAAACTGTTACTAGAGGCTACTATCAATACGCTCGCTACTTGCTCAGTGTTTATTTCTCCTGCTCCAAAACCGCTCTTCTTGCCCCCAGAATTACATCTGTCATTCTAAGGGCACGGACATTTCCAAGTACATTGTGCACCCGGAAAAAATGACAGCCATACATTCTGCCCATTACATTCAGTGCAATGGTAGATTCCTCCCGGTCAGGCAATTCCAAATTCAAGGATTTTCCTATGATAGATTTTCTAGATATTCCAAGCAGAATAGGAAGGTCAAATTTATTTAACCGTTCCACAAAGGCAACTCCATCTACGTTCATTTCCAAAGTCTTGGCAAATCCGATTCCCGGATCTAAGATCAATTGCTCACGCTTAATTCCTGCCTTCAAAGCAATATCAATGGATTCCTGTAATTCTTTTTCCACCAAATTCAGATATTCTTCCAAAGGATAGGCCCCATTCTCAAAGCTGGGAATCTCTTCCCTGTTATGCATAATACAGACCGGTTTGTTATGCTTGGCTACTACCCCCGCAATCTGATCGTCGTACTTAAGCCCCCAGATATCGTTTAATAAATCTGCCCCTGCTGTCAATGCAGCATCTGCCACTTTTGATTTGTAGGTATCTATGGAAAGAGGAATGTCGAACCGAGCCTTCAATGCCTCGATCACGGGAACCACACGTCCGATTTCTTCCTCGTCTGAAATCTTTGTGTATCCCGGTCTGGTGGATTCCCCACCCACATCAATAATTGCCGCACCCTCTTCTATCATCTGTGCCGCATGGTCAATGGCACGATCCAAAGTATTGTACCTGCTGCCATCGGAAAAAGAATCCGGTGTCACATTTAATATTCCCATTACATAGGAAGGTCCATTCTTCCAATCAAAATCTTTTTTTCCAATTTGCATACTGTTCTCCTTTACACGATCAGTGTCTGGTTCTTCTTTTCCTCTGCCCACTTGCAGGTCGCCGTAGCCTTACACCAAAAACAATTTCTGGACAGCTTGTCCGCACGGTGCAGAAGTTCCGCCAGTTCACTTGGCTCTTCCTGTTCTTTTCGATGATGGCCGATGGCATCTGTCATATACGCAATCTCTTCCTCGGAAAAGCCATGCTTTTTTAATATTCTTTCTGCAAATTCCACACTAGCTTCATGATGTGGTGTCCCATCTTCGTATTCTTTTACCCTACCCATATCATGAAGAAGGGCAGTGGCATAGATCATGTCCTGCTCTAAGTCACTGCCTTCCTCCAATGCAAAAATATACATCATTCTCGCCACATCACAAAGATGCTCCAGGGAATGCCGGCAGTAGATGCGATTTTCCTCGTACTTTTCGATTTTTCGCAATCCTTCTAAAAATTCCTCATCTTCCAAAATAGCATGATATCGCTCCATACTGCACTTCCTTCCCATATTGTAGCTTAGTTCGAACATTTTTGCGGTCCCCAGGGGTATTCACCACTTTTGCACACGCTCATGTAGGTTCAAATCTTAATAAGCCTTACCCCAGTAAACCAATTTTTTAGCCGGTTTTCCGCAACATACACAGGTATCTGCGATCTTCTCCTGCTCAAATGGCATACAACGGGAAGTAACCGCTAATTCTTCCTTGATCTGGTTTTCACAAGCTACGTCTTCACACCACATAGCCTTGATAAATCCAGGTTTATTTTCTGCAATATCCTTGAATTCCTCGTAATTCTTTGCAGTGTAAGTATGCTCATCTCTATGGTTTCTTGCTCTCTCCAGCATATCGTTATGCATCTGATCTAAGATTTCCTGCATCTTTGTCTCTAATTCATCGAAAGCCACCTCGATCTTCTCACGGGTATCACGACGAACTACTACACATTTTCCTGCCTCAATATCCTTTGGTCCTACTTCCACACGCACTGGAATACCACGCATTTCCTGCTCGCTGTACTTCCAGCCCGGATTCTTGTCGCTATCGTCTACCTTCACAGAGAAGTTCTTTGCTAATCTTGCACGAAGTTCTTCTGCCTTCTCAAGAACGCCTTCCTTCTTCTGCATGATTGGAATGATCATAATCTGTGTTGGTGCAATTCTTGGTGGCAGCACCAATCCGGAATTATCTCCATGTACCATGATTAAAGCTCCGATAATACGGGTTGTCATTCCCCAGGAAGTCTGATGTGCATACTGTAATTTATTGTTCTTGTCTGTATATTGAATTCCAAAGGCTTTTGCAAATCCATCTCCAAAGTTATGGCTGGTTCCTGACTGCAATGCCTTTCCATCATGCATCAATGCTTCGATAGTGTAAGTAGCCTCTGCGCCTGCAAATTTTTCTTTGTCGGTCTTTCTACCCTTGACCATAGGAATAGCCAATACTTCCTCACAGAAATCTGCATATAAATTTAACATCTGCTCTGTTCTTGCCTCTGCTTCTTCTGCTGTGGCATGTGCAGTATGTCCTTCCTGCCATAAAAATTCCATAGTTCTTAAAAATGGTCTGGTTGTCTTTTCCCAACGGACAACCGAACACCACTGGTTGTACAACTTAGGAAGATCACGATAAGACTGTACCACATGCGAGTAATGCTCACAGAACAAAGTCTCTGAAGTAGGTCTGACTGCTAACTTCTCCTGCAATGGATCTAGTCCACCCTGTGTTACCCATGCCACTTCCGGTGCAAATCCCTCTACATGATCTGCTTCCTTCTGCAATAAGCTTTCCGGAATAAACATTGGCATATATACATTTTCAACACCGGTTGCCTTGAATCGTTCATCTAATTTTTTCTGAATATTTTCCCAAATTGCATATCCTGCCGGACGGAAAATAGTACATCCTCTCACACTGGAATAATCGATCAATTCTGCCTTCTTAACTACATCGGTATACCACTGTGCAAAATCCTCTTCCATGGATGTAATTGCTTCTACTAATTTCTTTTCTTTTGCCATACTATTTACTCCTTTTCTATGTTTTATTCAAAATAAAAGTAGCACCGCCAAAAAGATCATCCACAAGGGACCAAATCTCTTCGGCGGTGCCACCCTATTTAATCAAACATTCCCGTAAGAATGTCTCATTCACTCCATTGCCTTTAACGCAGGCTACGCCACACTTTCATGCAGTGCTCCAAGGTAGGTTCCAAAGCTTCCGCATAAGACTCTTCCACCAGACAAGTCTCTCTCTGTCATGCTTTCCCTCTGTACTATTCCTCTTCTTCGCTTTTGTCCTATGTTCAATGCCCACCTGCAAAACAAGTGGTTCTGTATGTCCATCTTAGTGCAAATCCTTCCTCTTGTCAAGGTTTTCCATATCGTTGTTTCATCCTCATCGTAACAGTTCGTTACGGCTCACAGCAAGCTTACGCATGCAAATTGCTGTGAGCCACACCTAATTTACACTTTCATACGTACTTGCACAGCAATGTGTGCAAGTACTACCTGAACTGTTACTCCTCATCTACTTCATACCACACTTCCGTCCTCTAACTGTATGATTCGATCTGCGTAGTCTGCAATCTTTCTGTCATGCGTAACAAGAAGAATCGTCTGATTCCACATATCCCTTGCTTTCACTAACAATTTTAATACCTCTTCCCCATTCTTACTGTCCAAATTTCCTGTAGGTTCATCACATAACAACACATCGGGCTGATTGATTAATGCCCTTGCAATAGCAACTCTTTGCTGCTGTCCTCCGCTAAGCTGCTCCGGATACTGGTTTTCTTTTTCTTTAATGCCCAAACCTTCCAATAATTCCTCATATCGCCCTTTGTCCAATTTCCCATGCATCATTTTTACCGGTACTAAAATATTTTGTTTTATTGTCAATTCCGGCAATAAATGAAAAAACTGGAACACAAATCCCGTTTGACGCAAACGAAAATTTGATAACTTTGAATCCTTCCATTTTGTAATATCTTCTTTCCCATAAAACACGCTTCCTTCAGTTGGGCTGTCAATCCCTCCTAAGATATGCAGCAAAGTAGATTTTCCGCTTCCACTGGAACCCATGATACATAAAAACTCACCCTTTTGCACTTCTATATTCACATCCTGCAACGCTTTTGTTTCTATTCCATGTTTTCCCCTACCCACTCGATAGGTTTTGCTCAAATGTTCTGTGTAAATATATTTCTCACTCATATGATCTCACTCCATTTCTTGTAATTTG
>JBGVLO010000223.1:0-9027 GCA_045124315.1 Lachnospiraceae bacterium | reverse complement strand
GACCCCATACAAGCCACTCCACTGATCAGCAATAATCTAATGTCCAAGAAAAATGCTATTAAAATCAAAAAGAAAAACAAAAATCCCCAAAAAGTTCTCGACGGAATCATATACAATATGTAATTCCATTGTATAATAAGCACGCAAGCCGAAAAACATTTTCCTATCTTTAATCTGCCTTCTTTTATATATCCATCTTCATCGAATGATGTTTTCACAATAAACATTGCGGAAATGAAAAATAGAATATCCATCATTGCAAATAAAATTGTAGCAGCCCATGGAACATCTGGATAAAATCCTAATAACTTTTCCGTATTGAAAGTAGCTGTGGCACACATACATGCACTCACCAAAATAATAAGTCCCCATTTAAATACCGTAGATAAATATACCTCTACTGCAGTTTTTTTCTTTTCCATAGCCTTTTGCCCCCTTAAACTTTATTATTGTATTTATTTCGTAGCCGTTCATATTTCTGAACAGATACAAACTTTTACCATTTGTAAATATCCTTCTTACCTTTTGCGTAAAACTCATTTAAATAAAAAAATACCCTTCGACACATAGAAAAACTACGCATTAAAAGGCATTCTTAATACAACTACTATAACCATATTCATTTAAAAAAGGCATAATTCTAGCCTGTTCTGTTCTGTTCTGTTCTGTTCTGTTCTGTTCTGTTCTGTTCTGTTCTGTTCTGTTCTGTTCTGTTCTGTTCTGTTCTGTTCTGAAGCATTCTATTACTTAACATCATACATATCAAGCCCCCTCAACAATTTTATCCCCATATAATATATACTAATATTATAACATTTTTATTCATTATGTCAATTATACATATACAAAATTCCTTATTTTAAGCAAAATCAACAAATAGTAAGCTCAGATTTTTACATATTGCCCGACATTTTTTAATTGATGAGCACATCAATGTACTTCCACTTTTCTTCAATCAACCTCACCAATTTTTTCTCCAAATTGCACATTCCCATAAAACACAAAGCCCCTGATTCCAGGGGCTTCCAAGCTCTCCACTTATTTATGATACGGTTCCCGATTAATAATTCGATAACTACGATAAATCTGTTCCAAAAAAATTACCCGCATCAATTGATGGGGAAATGTCATTTTTGAGAAACTCAGCTTATAATCTACTTTTGACAGGATAGAATCTGCAATTCCCAAAGATACGCCAATAATAAATATAATATGACTCGTTCCGGTAATGCCCAGCTTGTCAATTTTATTTGCCAATTCTACCGAATCCAACATTTTTCCATCGATCGCCAATGCTACGGTATACGCACCTTGCTTTAAATATTTTTCCATTCGCTCTGCTTCTTTTTGTTTTATTTTTTCTTCTTCAATGGGGCTTGCATTTTCCGGAGTTTTTTCATCTGCAACTTCAACAATTTCTAATTTACAATATTTCGATAATCGCTTTTTGTACTCTTCAATGGCATCCCGATAAAATTTTTCCTTAATTTTTCCTACACATAAAATTGTTATTTTCATACGTTTTTTCGTAGTGAACTGTATTATCTGCTGTAAAACGTCTTTCTTTGCTTACACATAATACAGTCTACTACTTCCTCCTTCCCTGGTTATCCAATATACTAACTTCCAAATCAATCTCATTTTTGAATTTATGAATAATTTTGTTCATTCTTTTTTTTCATTTCCGTCATACCAAGCACACATTTCCTACCTATAATAAACTTATAAGTGATGAACAACTTGCTAAACTCCAATGTGAGTTAAGATGTTTTTTCATTCTTCTCCTTCCAAGTTATAAATGTAAAAGCAAAAAGGCAACACAAAAGTGTTGTCTTTTTTGCGTTTTCTATCTTCAAATTCTTAATTGCTTACAGTATAACATATCCCTCATACAAAGAAAATTGTAAGTTACTCTCCTTAGGGGACAGAAATCCCGTATATTTTTATTTTATTTTCATACTTTAATCACAGATTTATCACATTTCATCTTTATAATCGGTGACATAGATAGTGTTTTTACACTTTCTACTCCCACCCTATTTATTTTATATACTTATTAACGGTGACTATGTGAAACAATTAGTTACCTTCGGAGAGTAAACCCTCCACAAAAAAACACGCATATGCGTGTTTTTTTGCTTTATTAGAAAACTTTGTTCTTCTATACAATTGTGGTGATACATACATAAGCATTATTTGCAATTACACCCACAATTGTCACAAGAAATAACATGGCAAATATACATTTCTTCCACTTTTCCATTTGTTCTGTATTCCGATCCAGTTGCTTGAACAGTATATTCACTACATACATAAACACAAAAAGGCAAAACAAATTAGTGCGGACCAAAGAACGATATAAGGTAGGGGATAATCCAAGTATAACAATAGAGGCTACTCCACTGACACACACAGAATAAATCCAAATCTTTTCTTCTATGGAGTATTCCAACCATTTCCAAATACTATACATAACAGCTACTACCCATATAACAAGAACTACAATAGGAAGCCATGTAGCAATGGAAGTATATGTTATCTTTTCAAAATTCTCATGCCTCTTATATAACCCAAAACAACCAATCATATATCCTATGCCCTGAATCAAGATTGGCAATATAGCGATCAATCGATCCTTCCATTGTGATTCTTTGTTTGTTCGTACAACTAAAAACAAAACTATGGCAAATACTGCCACTAGCGGTTGGAATGTGATTAAATATTGATCAAAAAAGCGGATTACACCGGCGAACCCCTGATCCACTATGGTGTAATTCTCAAAACCTGGACTATTTGTGGTTTCCAAATACACTCTCAAATCATTTCCCGGACAGATTAGAACCAAAGCTATATTCGCCCCACAAATAAGCCCCTGTGCCAATACAATCCATGGTATCCTTTTTTCTTTCCTAAAATAGAGTATAAAATAACTAACCAATACTATTGCAAACATACCTGCTGCCTGCTCCTGATTGGTTGCAAATACACTTGCACTAAGTGCAATCCCCCAATCCAAAACATTCAGTTTTTCCCCATCATAAAGTTTTCTTAAGGGGCACAGGCTAAGCAACATAGCAACACACGGCCATAAATAGTTCATTGTAGAAGCAATCCATCCTGCAGATTCCATGTCACAAAATGTATACAACAATACACTTCCGCCCAAAAACCAATATTGTATTTTAGTCTTAAGTCCTGCCAAATATCCCAATGTCACAACTGCAATTCCATAAACAAGTATATTTCCAATGCGCCACAATATAGTATGCTCTGCCAGAACAGACGCCATTACTTCAATGACAATTCTGGAAGTCCACTTCCAATATCCATATTTTGCATATTGTATGTAACCCATATATCCATGAATGGCATAGCCAAGGTCATCCATAATTCCCATATGTACACTAAATGAATATACAGCTGCCACAACCATGACAAAAGCACAAACAATGCCCCATGTTTTATTCCCAGATTTTTTCTGTTTCTGATCTTTTGTGTTCAAATTCACTCTTCCTCACTTCCTCCCGGAAATCATCTTATCTCTATTCCTACAAATCCCTGTTTTTCTTCTCATGTTCCTTATGAACTCTTACAAATTTTATCATACGATCCTTTACATCAACCACTCTGAATTCATATCCTTTATAGATAATATTCACTTTTTCCTTCTCCTTCGGAATATGTCCTAATTTTGAGATCAAGAAACCGTTTAATGTATCATAATCTTCCAGTTCTTCCTTCATATTTAGTTTTAATTCCTTTGCAACCTCTTCCAACGGTGCCAGACCACGCATATAATATTTATGATTGCTTTGTTTGATAATCATGCGTTCTGTAACATCATACTCGTCAAAAATATTTCCAACAATCTCCTCCAATACATCCTCCATTGCTACAATTCCTGCTGTCTGACCATATTCATCCACAGCTATGGCCATATGTATCTTCTTTAATTGCATCTCTTTAAACAAAACATTAATTTTCTGAGTATCCGGAACATGATACGCCTTTTTCGAAATGGATTTTAATGGTGCCTTTACATTTTTTTTCTGAATATAGTATTTTGTAATATCTTTCCAAAATACAATTCCGAATATATTGTCAATATCCCCGTCATACACGGGAACACGGGAATAAGAATTCCCCAACATTTTCTGCATTGCCTCTTCAATGGACAAACCACCGTCAAGAGCCACAATCTGTGTACGTCTGGTCATAATATCTCGTACTTCTTTTTCATCCATTTCGATAATATTTGATATCATTTCCACTTCTGTGCCTTCCAATATACCTTGTTCCAGCCCCTCATTCACAATAGAAATGATCTCATCCTCTGTCACATTATCCTCGTAATCACTGGCTTTTCTTCCAGACAACAAAAATATTCCATTCAAGGTATATTCAATGGCAAAAGAAAATCCTTGAAATACTGTTATAAATATTGTGATTATCTTTCTATACCGGTATGCTTTGTTTTCCGATTGATGTACTGCCATTTTTCTTGGCAACGCACTAGAAAAAATTGTAACCACCAGCACCAACAGAATCATTCCGATCAATTGGAACAGCTTCTGAAAGATGAGATTTATCTGCCCCTCACCTGTATAGCTGGCAGCCAACAACGACCAATACAAAATTCTCTTGGAATAGAAGAAACCGATTGCCAGATTCAAGGTATTGGTTACCAATAACATGAAGTTGCTACACTGCTCCATTTTTTGACGCAACTCCCATAAACTTCCCGCACGTTCTTCTCCTTCATCCATGCGGTTCTTCAATTCTGTTTCCGGCAAATTCTCCAAAGCAGCACAGGCATAAGTAATGGTTGCTTCTAAAATCAACAACACAATAGTTGCAATAATGCTTATGGCATATTTTCCCCACTCAAACACAAATATATCCTCCTTTATTTGCAGAAAAAGCTCCTTGCTCTTGTATTATAATCAACAGCCGCGTCCATACTTTTCTGCAATCTTATCTCATCGGTATCTCTCCCAAACCTTCTGTAATATGTACCTTATCTAATTCTTTGCATCCAATGACAAACTGATTAGCAATGCTTTATCGATTTGTGCAACAATTTCACCCTCCAAATGACATATTCTTTCGCGCAATCGCTTTTTATCTATGGTACGAACCTGTTCCAGTAAGATAACAGAATCTTTCGATATTCCATTTTCTTTGGCAGATACCTCTACATGTGTAGGCAATTTTGCCTTATTCATTTTGGATGTGATTGCTGCACAGATTACAGTTGGACTGTGACGATTCCCCATGTTGTTTTGTACAATCAATACAGGCCGTATTCCACCTTGCTCCGAACCGATCACAGGTCTTAGATCTGCGTAAAATATATCTCCACGCTTAATTACCATTTCTACTCCCATTTATTTCACAAACACCTTTCATGCATTTATAAAATAGCGAAATTGAATTTACTCTTTTCTTCTTTCACTCTATTTGTAGTATTTCCAATTCACCTTGAAGTATTCAGGTAATCTATTTTTATCTCTAAAAATGTAATTCGTCTTCTTTTAAATCCACATGCACCTTACATTGGCTAGTTCCCAATACTTTTCCCTGATGGATATATACTCTTGGGATTCGCTTTCCAATATCACATGCTACTTCATAATTAAAAGAATAGGACAATGCACCAATTTCCTCAATTGAGATAGTTTCCTTTCCATCCCTTCCAATCAGCACTACCTGGTCGCCTTGCTTCACATCTTCGATTTCTGTAACATCTACCATAAACTGATCCATACAGATTCTTCCAATAATTGGTGCGCTTTTTCCTCTAATCAAAACGCGGCCTTTTGATGACAATGCTCTTGGATATCCATCCCCATATCCTACCGGTATGGTCGCTACCTTTGTTATCTTATCCGTATAATAGGTGCGGTTGTAGCTAATGCCAACTCCCGGCTCCAATACTTTTACATAAGAAATATAACTCTTTAACTCCAGCGCCGGCTCCAAAATCAACCGCTTCTTATCCACCTCCTCAGATGGATACAAACCATATGTAGATATTCCGCTTCGAACCATATCTTTATTGGCCTCTGGAAGTCCTATAATTCCAGCACTGTTCGAAATATGTTTGATTGGAATTTTGATGCCCATTTCTTCTATTCGTTCCACATAATCCGTATATCGTCTCAACTGTTCTCTTGCAAAATCCAAATTCTCCTCATCTGCACTACAAAAATGTGTAAAACAGCCATCAATACAAATATTTTCCATTTGAGAAATTGTCTTAATGATTTCTAAACTTTCTTCTGTACATGCAAACCCGATTCTACTCATACCAGTATCTAACTTGATATGTATCTTTGCTATCTTTCTTTGCTTCTTTGCTTCTTCTGACACCCATCTTGCCATATCCAATGTAAATACAGCAGGAATCACATCATATCTCACCAAATCGCTCATCTGCTCTTGTGGTACAAAACCTAATATTAAAATAGGTTTGTCTATACCGGCTTCACGCAATTCAACCGCTTCCTCCAATATTGCCACACCATAACCATCTACCAACGGATACAGCACCTTGGATACTGCTACTGCACCATGACCATATGCATCGGCTTTTACGATAGCCATAATTTTCGAATCTTCTTTTATAATTTCTCTTGTTCTTTTTATATTGTGATAGATACGGTCTAAATAAATATCTGCATGCACTCTATGAAACTCATTCATTTCTCAAAAAACCTCTTTTCGTAGATTCAACTATTTTTCTCTATTCGAGTTCCTATATAATGGAACAATCAGCTACTTATATGCCAGCATAGCGCATCTAATTATTCCATTATATAGGGTTCTGAATAGTTACCACTCTTCATCAAATTCTTGCAACACCTCAGATAAAGCAAGAATAATATCTTGAGCAAGCATACTATATCTTCCTTTCCGCTTTCTTGCATAATCTCCGGCTCTTCCATGAAGAAATGTTCCCAACATGGCAGCAGCATAGGGATCCATTCCCTGTCCCAGTAAACCAGCAATAATACCTGTTAATACATCTCCAGAACCACCTGTGGCCATTCCATCATTTCCTGACAGATTAATATAGCACTTTTCCCCTTGTAGTACAAGGGTTCTTGCATCTTTTAGCACTAATACACAGGAATTCTTCTTATACTTTTCTGCAATTTCCATTTTCTGTTCTTTCAACATTTTTATACTACAATTTGCTCCAAGCATATCTACCATTTCTTTCAAATGAGGAGTAACAATAAAATGAGAAGGCAATCCCCATTGTATTTCTCCCCCATCATACTCTGGAAGTTCTTTCCTTTCCTCTGCTAAAATATGCAAAGCATCCGCATCTAAAACAGTTGGTACCTGAGAGTTTTCTACAACTAGCTTCACAATATCTTTGGCAAATTTACTTCTCCCAAGCCCTGGACCAACCACAATGGCATCTGCCTGCAATACCTCTCGTTGTATTTGTTGTAAATCCTGATCCATCGTATCTGCAGAATATGTGATCAAAACTGCCTCCGGTATTAGTTGTTGCAGAACTTCCCGATTCTCCTCACAACTGATTATCTTAACCAAACCTGCTCCTGTATAGTATGCAGCTTTTGCAGAAAAATAGCAAGCTCCTGCCATATTATGGCTACCTGCAATAATCAGAACTTTTCCATAGGTTCCTTTATTGGCATCCACTCTCCTGGCCGGCAAAAGTTTTCTCACATCTTCCTCTTCAAAATATGTAGTATTCCATTCTTTTTCCAAATCCCTTGAAAATCCTATATCTGCAATCACAAGTTCACCTGCATATTCCGCTCCAGGATACAGTAATACTCCATTTTTGGCATATCCAAATGTAATCGTACATGTAGCCTGAATAGCGCATCCCATAACCTGACCAGAATCGGTAGAAATTCCTGATGGAATATCTATGGCATATATTTTCTTTTGTAGACGATTTAAACCATTGATATGTTCTTTATATTCCCCTTCAATAATCCTTGTAAGCCCTATTCCAAAAAGTGCATCTACAACAACAGTATATTCATCTTCTTCTCCATTGTTCACAAATTTTACACCTAATTTTTTTGCAATTTCCTGTTGCACTTTATTATCCTTTGTGCACTTTCCAGTATCTCCCACCAGCTCACAGGCAACCTTGTAACCTTTTTGATGTAATATACGCGCTACAGCAATTCCATCTCCCCCATTATTTCCTGTCCCACAAATACATAAAATCGATTCTTCCTTACTCTCTCTTCTTTCCAACTCCTGTACTACTGCAAGGGCCGCCCGTTCCATCAGAACCATCGAAGGAATACCAATCTGTTGTATGGAATACTGATCCACTCTTTTTGCCTGCTCACTATTCAAAAAAAATTTCATACATTCTGCGGAATTTTCCGCTCTCTCCCCTTTCACACGATGCTACAATATAGCAAAACGCGCAGAGCAAAGTATTCTCTGACTTCTCCACGCGTTACTCTTTATTCTAATTCATCTTCCTCATCATCAAATTCATAAAATAATTCAATAATACTTCGCCCAAATATTTTATGCATAAAGGTGAAGATATGTTCATTTTCAATATGTAACTGTCTTCTTTTCTCCTGTCGCTGCTCCAAAACCTTTTTTGCCTCCATCACCAAAAGCTTTTGCTCATCCAACTGCTCCTTGTTCTCTTTCATCCTTCTATAACACACACGAAGACTCTCTATCAAAAGCTGTCGATTTAAATCCTTAATATGATCTGGCATTTGCTCATATTTGAGTTCCAGATCTTCCAGTTCCAAATTGATGTTTTTTATATATTCCTGACTTTTTTCCTGCTTCTTTGCTTCCTCAGCACTAACCTGTGCAGCATTCATAAAACGAATAATTCTATCCATGAGTTTCTTCTTTTTATCTTCTGCATCCTTTATATTCTCTGTCAAGCGAGCCTGGTATTTCAAAGCTTCTCTCATTTCTCGCTCCAGCCGAAGAATCTCTTTTGTTTTATAATTGTCTGGAAAAATACGCAACCATCTCTCATCCAATATGAGAATA
>JBGVLO010000222.1:0-2313 GCA_045124315.1 Lachnospiraceae bacterium | reverse complement strand
ATATGTTAGAGTACTACTATACTGGAAATCCCATTGAGACCATTGCGAAAATCATTCATCGTGTAAAAGGTTCCTATGCTTTAGGTATTGTATTTAAAGAACATCCGGATGAAGTTTATGCGGTAAGAAAGGATAGCCCATTAATTGTGGGTGTTTCAGAAGAAGGAAATTATATTGCTTCTGACGTGCCAGCGATTTTAAAATATACAAGAAATGTTTATTTTATTGAAGACTTGGAGATAGTAAAGTTAACCAAGAACAATGTTTCTTTTTACAATGAAGATGTGGAACCGATTGAGAAAGAAATGCAGCAGATAGAATGGGACATTGAAGCCGCTGAAAAGGGTGGATATGAACATTTTATGCTAAAGGAAATTTACGAACAGCCAAAGGCCATTGAAGATACGATACGTCCTAGAATTAAGGATGGAGAAATTGTTATTGATGAGCTGGGGATGACACCAGAACAAATCAGAGAAATTAAGAAAATATACATTGTAGGATGTGGTTCTGCATATCATACAGGAGTTGTTGGAAAATATGTATTTGAAAAATTGGCAAGAATTCCGGTGGAAATTGATTTAGCTTCTGAATTTAGATATCGTGACCCGATTGTTGAAGAAAATTCATTGGTTATTATTATCAGTCAGTCAGGTGAAACTGCGGATTCAAAAGCTGCATTAAAAGAAGCGAAAAGTAAGGGAGCAAAAGTTCTTGGAATCGTAAATGTTGTAGGAAGCTCCATAGCCAGAGAAGCAGATAATATTATGTATACATGGGCAGGACCAGAAATTGCAGTGGCAACTACAAAGGCTTATAGTACACAGCTTACTGCTTTATACCTGTTAGCAATTTTGTTTGCCAAAACTAGAAATACCATTGATGGAAATGAATATGAGGAATTAATCAAAGAACTACATTCTTTGCCGGAAAAAATTAAGACTATATTAGGTGACAAGGAGAAAATACAGTGGTTTGCCAGCAAGTATGCCAATGCCAAGGACGTATTCTTTATTGGAAGAGGAATTGACTATGCTATTTCTTTAGAAGGCTCCTTGAAACTTAAGGAAATATCTTATATTCATTCGGAAGCGTATGCAGCAGGTGAGTTAAAACATGGAACCATTTCTTTGATTGAGGATGATATATTAACAGTTGCAGTATTGACTCAGCCGGATTTATTTGAAAAAACGCAGAGCAATGTAGTAGAAGTAAAAACAAGGGGTGCTTATGTGTTTGCACTGACAGTGGAAGGAAATGAAAAGATAGAAGAAGTGGCAGATTTTACGATTTATGTTCCTAAAACACATCCTTGTTTCCAAGGTTCTTTATCTGTAATTCCTTTGCAGTTATTTGGATATTATGTTTCTGTTGCCAAAGGGCTGGATGCAGATAAACCTAGAAATCTTGCAAAATCGGTTACGGTAGAGTAAGGGGGTGGAAAGAATGGGTAAATATTTTGGTACAGATGGATTCCGTGGCGAAGCTAATGTGGTGTTAAATGTGGAGCATGCCTATAAGGTAGGAAGGTTCTTGGGCTGGTACTATGGAAAAGAAAAGAAAGCCAGAGTCGTAATAGGAAAAGATACCAGAAGAAGTAGTTATATGTTTGAATATTCTTTGGTTGCAGGCTTAACGGCTTCCGGTGCAGATGTATATCTTCTCCATGTAACCACCACACCAAGCGTTTCATATGTGGTGCGTACAGAGAATTTTGACTGTGGAATTATGATATCTGCTTCCCACAATCCTTTTTATGATAATGGAATTAAAATTATCAATCAGTTAGGACAAAAACTGGAAGCGGAAGTAGAGGAACAGATAGAGGCCTATATTGATAGTAAAATAGAAGAAATTCCTTTTGCAGTAAGAGAAAATATTGGTAGGACAGTAGATTATGCTGTAGGAAGAAACCGTTATATTGGAATGTTGATATCCACCGCTACCAGATCCTTTAAGAACTACAAGGTTGGATTGGATTGTTCCAATGGAAGTGCATCAGCTATTGCCAAAAATGTGTTTGATGCATTAGGTGCTAAGACATATGTCATTCATAATGAACCGGATGGTACTAATATTAATAAAGATTGTGGCTCTACCCATATTGAAGCATTACAGGCGTTTGTAAAGGAAAAACAGTTAGATGTGGGATTTGCCTATGATGGGGATGCAGATCGTTGTTTTGCAGTGGATGAAAATGGAAATGTGGTAGATGGGGACTTGATTCTTTATGTCTGTGGAAAGTTTATGAAAAACCAAGGTGAGTTAAATAATAACACCATAGTTACCACAGTAATGTCTAATCTTGGACTA
>JBGVLO010000221.1:0-4656 GCA_045124315.1 Lachnospiraceae bacterium | reverse complement strand
GTGAAGCCCCCCTCAAGATAAGATATCCCATAGCGTTAAGCTAGTAAGACCCCTTGAAGACGACAAGGTTGATAGGTTGGAGGTGGAAGTACGGTAACGTATGTAGCTGACCAATACTAATAGGTCGAGGTCTTGACCTAGTTATGAGCACTTAACGATGGTAGTTTCATCGTTTAGGTGTGATATATACACAAGCACTTAGCGAGGTTTTTTCGAGCTTAGTACTTGGGCTAGCTAGAGTACTTGGCAAGGTAGTTTCGAGTCTAGTACGAAGCATGGATGAAAACAGTGTGTAGTTTTGAAGATATGTGGGAAAGAGCTCCTGTCGAAAGATGGGAGCTCTTTTGCTATGTAAAAAAGCCTAGTCTATATAGCGAGAGATATCTACTATATTCTTAAGATTATGTAGAATATTTTTAGTGGATGAAATTGATGATATAAAGTTATTCTAAGAAAAGGATAATAAAAAATTAGTATTTGAGGTGGTTTCATGAAAAAAACAGGAAAGCTTAGAATTACATTTAATGCGCCAATTATATTGGGATTTGTAGGAATATGTTTTGGAGTTACATTGTTGGGAATGTTAACGAATGGAGGAAGTACATTATTATTTTTTATGAATTATCGTTCTTCTATAGAAAACCCACTTACCTATGTGCGTGCGTTTACTCATGTATTTGGCCATGTGGATTGGAGTCATTTTTTGGGGAATACATCCTATTTGTTATTATTGGGTCCTATGCTGGAAGAAAAATACGGATCCAAGGCACTTGTAGTAATCATGACAATTACAGCATTTGTGACTGGAGTTGTAAATTCTGTACTGTTTCCAGATGTAGCCTTATGTGGTGCTAGTGGAATTGTGTTCTCCTTTATTATTCTTGCTTCTTTTACCGGATTTAGAGAAAGAGAAATACCACTAACTTTCATTCTGGTATTAATATTATATGTGGGACAACAAATATATGATGGAATTATTTTGATAGATAATATTTCTAACATAGCACATATCGTAGGCGGATTGGTAGGAGCTGTTGTTGGGTATGTTTTAAATAAAAAAGTATAAGTTGTAAAGCTAGTGTGTATGGAAAAGAGTAATGGTAAGCATAGAGAAATATATATGTTTCGAAAATTTTACAGAAGTTTTACAAAGTGCAAAAAAAGTACATAATTTAATGATAAAATTTACGTATCTGCTCAGAGGGGATAGGTACAGTTGTTTTATATGGTTGTTGTGTAACCAAATAGAATCATGTAACAAGTTACATGATTTGCGTGCAGATATATCAGTATGTGAGTATTTTTGTAAGGGGTTTGTCAATAGGTTGGGAAACTAAGGATGAAAAGTAGATAAGAGAAATACAAGGATGAACCATACAATATAAGGTGAAGTTTGTATAAAAGAAAAATGGAGGAATGGAAATGAGAAAAAGTAAGCAGGTACTGGCATTGGCATTAGCCGTTTCAATGTGTACATCTATGGTACCGGATGTAAATGCTGCAAGCATTCGTATGAACAAGAAAAAGGTAACTATGAAAGTGGGACAGAAAGTTCAACTTAAAGTAAAAGGTTCTAAAGCAAAAGTAAAATGGAGTTCAAACAAAAAAACAGTTGCTAGTGTTACAAAAAGTGGAAGGGTTTTTGCGAAAAAAGTAGGAAAAGCAAAGATTTCAGCTAAAGTTGGAACAAAAAAACTTATTTGTAAGGTTATAGTAAAGAAAAATGTTTCAGTAATTAAGGATCAGATTCCGAATGCATTTCCAGAAACAGCCACAATGCCAGCAGTCACCGCTCAGGCATCCTCAAATATATCAGCATCTCAGACAGCTGTGGTGAAATATATTTATATAACAGCCGATCCTATAGATAATTCACAGACAGAAACAACAAGTGTACCAACTGCACAAGTGACAGAAACGGCAAGTGCGTCTGCAACTGCACAAGTGACGGAAGCAGTAAGTGCGTCTGCAACTGCACAAGTGACAGAAACGGCAAGTGCGTCTGCAACTGCACAAGTGACGGAAACAGAAAGTGCACCTGCAACACCACAAGTGACGGAAACAGAAAGTGCACCTGTAACACCACAAGTGATGGAAACAGAAAGTGTATCTGTAACGCCAGAAGTCACAGAGACAGCAAGCGTACATGCAACAGCAACAGTGAAGCCAACAGCAACGGAAAAGCCAACAGCAACGGAAAAGCCTACAGCAACGGTAAAGCCAACAGCGACGGTAAAGCCAACAGCAACAGTGAAGCCAACAGCAACACCTGTTACGATTGGGAAACAGATTACACAGGTTTCAGATGGAGACTATACTGCTATGGATAGTTGTGCTTCTGATGGAACTTATTTGTATGTGTTAAAGCATGCTCCGAGAAAACCTTCTGATGAGAAAGAAACAAAAATGAAGATTTTTGCATATTCTGTTAAGACAGGAAAGCAGATTGCTTCTAAGTCTTATCAAATTTCTGGTGTGACTGAACCAAATGGAATAACATATTACAGTGGAAGACTATATATTGCCACAAATGTAGATAACGCGAAGACCATTGCTTGTGTAAAGGTAGATAAGGAAAACAAAACGAGCCCATTGGCAGATACAATTAGCGAAGTAAAGCTTTATAATGAGAAAGGCAAGAATGAGTCATTTTGTAAACCGGCAGCAATTTCCTATATGTATACAGAGGGCTTGGATAAATTACCAAAATTTATGTTGAGAGACGAAGACGGCACTTACTATGTTATGTCCTATAATGAGAAGGAAAACTGCCTTGAGAATCCAGTGAAATGTAATGCTGATAGTTCCTTAAAGGGTTACGGTAATTTACAGGATATTACATATAAGGATGGAAGTCGCTCATTGAATTCTGATAATGGATATCTTTATGTGACATCCTGGGGTGGAAATAGTACAAAGAATCAAAACAAAGTGATTCGCTGTACAGTAAATATGCAGACGAAAGAAACTGCTGACAAGGGTCAAGAGATTATTGGATACACATTGAAGGTAGAAAATGTGGAGAAATGTGTAATTAACTTAGATGCTCCTGTATCTCAGTTTGATAAATTCTTGGTAGAGGCTGTAGGATTTGTTGGAAATGATATGTATTATGTAACAAATACAAGAACCATTGCGAAACCGGATGATTCATCAACTGATTATATTTATAAATATGATACGAATCCAACGATTGTTCAGCCAAGTGCAACACCAACAATAAAGCCAAGTGCAACTCCGATTATAACTGCGACACCAAGTGCAATTCCAACATCAGCATCGATTGCGACATATGAGTCGATAGGACAGATTGTACAGGCTGATGAGAAATTTACAGCAATGGATGCTTGTGCAGCACATGGAGAATATATATATGTATTGAAACACGATCCAGATAATAAGAAAGATATCCGGATATATGTAGTATCTGCAACGAATTCAGCTATTGTTGCAAAAGAAAACTATACACTAGGAAACAATGCGTCTCCAAATGGAATGACATATTATGATGGAGCTTTGTTTATTGCAACAAATGAGAACAAAGTTACAAAAATTTCATTAGCAGACAATGGTTTGTTAAAGAAGAGTCAGTCAGATTGTAAGCTTGAAATTGAACTGAAAATTAACGAAATCAATGCGATTACCTACATGTTTACTGATCATAAACAGATTCCATGTTTCATGCTTGCATCTACCAGAGCAAAAAAGTTCTATGTTGCGTCATATAATGCAAAAGAAAGTAAATTTGAGAATGTGTTAGAATGTGAAACAACAGCAAATGAAACGTTGCGTTCAAAAATCCAGGATATTTCATACAAGGATGGAATTCGTTCGGTAAATCCAAACAATGGATATTTATATGTGGTGAGCAAGAACGATAACGATGCTGATTTAAGTAATAAAGTGGTTCGTTTTACCATAAAGAAAAGTGAGAATAGATGTACGATGGAAAGTGAAAAAGAGGATAAGTTTTATGTTAATGGAACTTCAGAATACGGGAAATTCATTGTCGAAAGTACTTGCTTTATAAAAGACGAGTTATACTTTGTAACAAACACACGTACTGTAAAAAATCCGGATGATAGTTCTGCAGATTTTCTATATAGTATGTCACTCTCAAAATAATTCTGTCATTCGTATGTTGGGACCTGATTGTTATTAGGTGAATAATCAGAAAATAATTAGTTGTATAATAAAATAAAAATATGTAAAGGACAATCCAATAAACAACCATAAGAAGTGACGGTATAGTAGACCTCTGTCCATATGTGTTGTGATTGGATTGTTCTTTTTGGAAAGTGGAAAAAACATAGATCATTGGATTATCGGTTTTAAGGAAGTAATATTAGCTTTTATAGATGATTATTTAGATTAAAATCGGATACGAAAGCACATTTTTCGACAATTTCTAAATTACAGAAAAAAAATAAAATAAGGTGTTGACATTCACTTTTTGTGATGATATACTAAACAAGTCGCTTGGGGCTGGCGGAAAACAAAGAAAGCCCTGAAAATCTTATAAATAAAGGGTTACAGCGATTGGGACATTGACAATTAAACAGTGAGACAACCTTGAAAATTCAAAAGAATTTCAAAGGGAAACATTTGATGTTTTCACGAACAAAAACCTTTAACAGTAAAGGATAAAAAAGCTAG
>JBGVLO010000220.1:0-23010 GCA_045124315.1 Lachnospiraceae bacterium | reverse complement strand
TTTTCACATTATCAATAACGCCCCTTAGCTCCTGTTCTTTGTCTTCTACTTTTGCAAATAGTCCGTAGGTTTCCTTCGCCGTCATAATAGCCCCAATGACTGCTAATATGTATACAATACCAATAAATACCCATACAGTCCAGCTATTCATTTCTAAAAATGCCTGCGGAAATAGTATCATACCTATGACATTAGAAACAATCGTAACAACTGCATTTACCTTTAACACTGATATATCATAATACCCGATGGCAATTAACAACACAAAGAAATAACTCTGGCTTATGGCACCAAACTTTCCATCTGCTCCCACTGCTATGGTAACTGCACCCCCAATTGGTATAAGAGAAACATAAAAATACTTTGCAATTCTTCCTAATTTTACTTCAAACAACCGTACCAGCAAACTCGACAACGTTATGAGTAACACAATGCTGTCCCTTATTGTGCCATGTATAAATAACATTACAAATACAAATCCGGCAATTGGCACTATTGTGTTCACAACAAACATCATCAAATTCTTTTTTCTCTCTACATTCTTTAATACATTCAGCTCCATACAAATCCCCTCCTAGAATTATATATTTCCCCTTCTAATCTGCCCTTTTCTCAATCATATTCAATACAATGAAACTATTTATCAAAATCCTGCAAGTTTGCGTCAAGTAATTGTTGGCATTTTTCCCCATAATGTCCACTTCCATTATCTTAATATTTCAGCTACCAGGGGGGACCTTGGTAGCTGAATCTCAAATATGTATATTGGAAAATCATAGGGGCATATGTATTTCCCAATCTGTTTAGCAATTTTTCTTTGTTGGCTTATATGCAACGTTATTTATTGGATAGAATTTCTTCCAAGTCTTTTATCATATCATTGATACGATCTACCTGTTCAGACAGATTCATAATTTCAGCAGTATTTCCCTGCACCATGCTTGTAATATTGGAAAAATCAGAGTTTTCCTGTTGGATACGCTCGGCAATATCCTCATTTATCGCAACAGTTTCCTGTATAATCTGATTCTGCATTTCACGTATTTTGTCTGCCTGCGTAATGGCATCCACAGAATTTTTCAGCATTCCCATCATGCCACGAATTCCATCTACCGTTTCTACAATAACTGTATTCTGCTTTAAAAGCTGTTCCACGTTTTGGTTCATATATTTAGAAACATTGGAAGTTCCATTCTGTACACGGGTTACTACGTTATTGACATTCTGCAGGGATTCCTTTGTGCTTTCTGCTAAATGTCCAACTTCCTGAGCAACCACAGCAAATCCTTTTCCTGCTTCTCCGGCACGTGCAGCTTCAATAGAAGCATTTAGAGCTAGAAGGTTAATGGACTCTGCAATTTCATTGATAATATCTAACGTCTTTCCAATTTCATCCGACTCCTCTAACAGCTTAGCGGTTACTTCCTGCGTCTGATTAGTAGAAATTTTTACTTCCTCACTCATTGCAATCAGATGGTTAAGAGCCTGTTCGTTGGATTGAGAAATAGCTACCAATTCTTTCGAAATACGACCAGCATCCTGCATACGGTTTTCCATATTACCACTATTTTCCTCAAGACTGGAGAGATTTTCCTTACTTTGTTCAGATTTGTCTAACATAATACTATTATTTTCTAAAAGATTTTCGCTAATGGCAGACAATTCTTCCGTGGAAGCACTTTGTGTCTGGGAAGTTGCTACCAACGCCTCACTGGCACCACCTAATTGTTCGGTAATGTGACCAACCTTTTTTACGATAACTTCTACCTGCTCTTCTTTTTCTTCCACAACACAGAATAGTTTGCAGGTTCTGCTTGTAATAATTATCGCTCCCATCACACATAATAAGAATACGATCATTATAAAGATCCACACAATGATACTATGCATTTTTAAGAAACCGGATGGGGCAATAATCATCGCTACTAAATTTGCAATAACGGTAACAATCGAATTTACTTTAACAACTGAGACATCGTAGTAGGCAATTCCAAGTAATAATGCCAAAAAACACACATGCGACATAGCTCCATATTTTCCATCCCCTGATATGGCAATGGTAAGGGCACCAAAAAGCGGAGATAGTGAAACATAAAAATATTTTGCGTATCCACCTAATTGCTTTTCGAATACTCTTACTAAAATACTTGCCAATGGCCAAAGAAAAATAATCGCATCAATCCATGTTCCCTGTACAAACAGCATGACAAATATAAATCCTGCAGTTGGTACACCAATATTAACCAGACATTCAATAAGATTCATTCGTTTTTCTTCATTCTTTAAAATCTGTGACTCCATACATTTGTCCCCCTTTTATATTCTTTTGTTTTCTGAAAATATAGACCTTGCCCAATGTCACTAGACTTATGTGACAAATCTGCTCACACCCCGCTGCATCATTCTTAATAACCTTAATATTTTCTTCAATATTGATACAAAATAGATGCACAGGTTGTTCCTGCACCAACAGTCCAAAAAATCACATAATCTCCTATTTGTAATTCATCTTCTTCTATTGATTTTGCATATGCTAACATTGGACTTGTTGTTCCCGTATACCCAAATTCATCCCCAACAAATTTAAATTTTGAAATATCTTCTCCCAAATCCTCACATGCACCTTCAATATTTTTCAATGCAAATTGAGAAAAAAAGTATTTTTTAATCTGCTTCTTTTCTAAATTATTTCTATACAAAAGTTCTTCTATCGAAATTTTTGCACTATAAAATGCACCACCTAAATCAAAAGGTGTCCATTTTACCAATTTATCTTGTGTTGACAAACTTCTATCACTTGTAACAGTAGACATCCCCTTTGCCGGCAACAATATTTTGTCATGATTACTAGAATTTGTATAAAAATCTGAATCAATAAATCCACGTTCTGTTGTAAAAACATTCTCAAGAAGCATTGCGCATGCAGAATCTCCAAAATTCGAATAAGTAATCGCCTCACTATAACGAGAATATCTATTTAATTGATCAGAACCCACTACTAAAGCATACTTAATATTTTTATTACTTCTCATAATTCGTGATACCTGCTCAAATGCAACTACCATTCCTGCACAATTTGCATTAAGATCATACACCGCACATTTTTGTCCTGCGTTTAACATAGCATGTAATTTCAAAGCATTTGTTGGTGCAATATACTCTGGTGTTCCAGAAGAAAAGACAATCAAATTTATTTGAGCCACTTTTACATGTGCTTTTTCAAGCACATTCACACTTGCCTGATATCCCATTGTCAGCATATTTTCCTCTGAATCTATTGAAATATATCTTTTCTTTCTACCAGTTGCTTTAAGTAATCCCTCTATATCCTGTCCCTGTTTTTTAAAATGTTCAATAAAATATTCATTATCTACCACATTTTTCGGATGATAATACGCAATCCCCTTAATCATAGCATTATTATCCATAAGCATTACCCCCTATAATCTTTCAACAAATTCCTTAACCCCTTGACTAACCAGTACACTATCTTCAAATATCAATGCATGACCACCGTATGGCACCATAAGCAACTGGCTGTCTTACATCTTGCAATCGGTAACATTCCCTCTTTTGTCATAGTAGAGCCATGTAAAAATACTAAGCTATATTCACTGTTTCTTTTTTCCAATTGCTCATATACTAACATGACATTTTTGCCCCCTTTCATAAAACAAATGAATTATCGTGTCCAAAATGCACAAATTACTTTTACTGCATCTCAAGCTAGATTCAGAACAAGTATCCGACACTTAAACGACTAAGAACTTCTCATGTAATAATTTTATTTCCCATTATCTGTAAATTCAACCCATTATGCATGAAACGACATTTTTTTGCATATTTTGGTATTTTTTCAAAGTGACGGGGCATATCAAAAATCATTAGTTACAGTTCACAGGTATGTGAACTGTAACGGATTTGGGCAATGCTGCGCATGAAAAATTGCCCAAATCTGCACACGGTAGACTTTCATACGGTATTTTCGGTGCCGAAAATACCTACCTGTAAACAGTAACAATCATTAAGCATTGGCTCATATAATATTCGTCCCAATATTGACAAAAATGTCCCAAAATTTTAGAATATATATAACAAAGAGAATTAGGAGTGGAGCATATGAAAAAGAAGAGCGTTATTAATTTAATTAAGTATCATGTGGAGAATAATGATGCCGGTTTTCGAAGTGAAGCTTATGAAATAGCAAGATATTTTGATCAAGCAGGGGACAATCAGCTTGCCGAATATATTATGGCTTTGATGTCAAATGCCAATACATTTATTCCGCAAATGAGCGAGAATGAATCCGCTATGTTTGAAAAAGTTGAAAAGATGAGTGAGCCTTTATGGTTGCCGGATGATATCACCCAGGATTTATTAGGAATTGTGCATGCAGTAGCACATAATGCAGGAATAAATAAATTTTTATTTCAGGGGGCACCGGGAACAGGTAAAACAGAGGCTGTTAAACAGCTGGCACGAATTTTGGAAAGAGAAATATATATGGTTGATTTTTCAGCCATCATTGATAGCAAAATGGGTCAAACACAGAAGAATATGTCGGAACTATTTAAGGAGATAAACAGTTTTTTTCATCCAGAAAAAGTCATAGTACTGTTTGATGAGATAGATGCCGTTGCATTAGATAGAACCAATGCCAATGATTTGCGTGAGATGGGACGAGTAACATCTTCATTGCTTAAGAGTATGGATCGTATGGATGAAAGAATAGTGTTGGTGGCAACTACAAATCTGTATGAACATTTTGATAAAGCATTGATTAGACGTTTTGATTCCGTTATTGATTTCAATAGATATTCTCAAAGTGATTTAATGGATATTTCGGAAGAATATTTGAATAAGTTCCTAACCAAATTTAACTTGGCGAAGAAGGATATAAGATTATTTAGAAAAATAATGATGTTACTTTCGCCATTACCGTATCCGGGAGATTTGAAGAATTCGATAAAGACAGCAGTAGCATTTAGTAATCCAGATGATGAATTGGACTATTTTCGCAGATTGTATTATACGATTACAGGTGAAAAACCAGAAGATATTAAAAAGCTGCAAGAACAGAATTTCACCATAAGAGAAATTGAAATTTTGAGTAAAATACCAAAGAGTAGTGTTGCCAGAGAATTAAAGGAGATGCGTGAAAATGAATAATATTTTGCAATTAAAAGGTCAATTTCAAAAGAGGAAAGCTCCTAGCGGTTTTGGACCCACAAATTTGCCGAAAGGGAAATCTGTCGATGTAGAGCATGTTTTGAAATTGAAAAGTCAGTTACAAGATATTATTGCATTTTGGAACCAAGAAAAAACAATCAATGGAGCACTTGTTAGTGTACATTACAGAAAAGTTGTAGCAAAGAGTAATAGAATTCAACTTCTGTTGTCGGATGGTGGGAAACACCCAAACCAGTCTGTACGAGGCTCAAAGTTCTCAGAAGGATATAATGACAAAAATGAATGGGTTCAAAAGCATGTATTTACCTATTTTCTCGCTACAGAATCTTTGCAGAAATCAGTAGTTCTTTTGGATAAGTGTGCTGCTACTATCCAGAATTTTTATAATGGAAATATTTCAAGTGATGATACAAAACTTATTAATTCTGGTGCATATAATGATAGTATTATGAGTAAAAGTTCTTTCCTGAAAACACTTGTAGATTGTTTTTATGTAGAGAATTTTCGGATAGACCGTGCCTCTAAAACTGCGAATGAGCAGTCTATTGTAACTATATATAAAACGGGTGTCGACACAACAGAGTTGTTAAGTAGACTAGGCATAAATATGATTAATGCAAAAATGATAAATGAAACAACTTTGAGGATGGAAAAAGAAGAGATAGACATTTTATGTGATAAAGCACCATATTTGATTGCTATGAGTGTTAAGAATTTCGCCGAAATTGTCTATGATATTACAGAAAGTGAGGAATACAAAGAGCAAGTTTTAATCAAAAAACCGGGGAATGAACCGATTGTAGGTGTTATAGATACACAATTCGATAAGAGAGTATATTTTGGGGATTGGGTAGAGTATCAGAAATGTATAAGTGATGATATTGAATTGCATGCAGAAGATTATTTTCATGGTACTGCTGTAACATCAATTATTGTCGATGGACCATCATTCAATCCAAACTTGCAAGATAATTGTGGTAATTTCAGAGTTCGCCATTTTGGGGTGGCTACAGCAGGCAGATTTAGTTCATTTGCAATATTAAAGCAAATTCGTGATATTGTTCGAAAAAATCGCGATATAAAAGTGTGGAATTTATCATTGGGTTCTGCAATGGAAATTGATGCAAATTTCATATCTCCTGAGGCTGCTGAACTAGACAAAATTCAGTATGAGTATGATGTTATTTTTGTGGTTGCAGGTACGAACAAGAAGAAAAATTCAAATGTTAACAAAATAGGTGCACCGGCGGATTCGCTGAATTCATTGGTTGTGAATGCGGTGGATTTTAGTGGTAAAACAGCATCCTATACCAGAAGAGGGCCAGTATTATCTTTCTTTTATAAGCCGGATGTGTGTTACTATGGTGGAGATGGACCGGATAAAATAGTGGTTTGTGAACCTTTAGGTAAAGCAACTGTGACAGGTACATCTTTTGCAGCACCTTGGATAACTCGTAAAATGGCATATCTTATACATGTTATGGGATTAAGTCGTGAAGTAGCAAAAGCTTTAATAATTGATTCCGCAGCGGGATGGAATCGACAAGATACCATAAAGTATGAAAAAGGGTATGGAATTGTACCGAAAAGGATTGAGGATATTTTGTATTCTCGAGAAGATGAAATTAGATTTATTATGTCTGGAAGTATTGATGAGTATGAAGTATATACGTATAACATTCCAGTTCCTCAGGATATGAATGCACATCCTTTCTTCGCAAAGGCCACGCTTGCTTATTTTCCGCAAAGCGATCGTAACCAAGGTGTTGACTATACATCAACTGAAATGGATATTCACTTTGGAAGAATTGCGGAGCAGAAAGGAAAAGCAGTAATTAAAGCCATAGATTATAACAAACAGGCAGAAGAAGGTCTCAATACAATCTACGAGGAAGATGCACGTAAATTGTATCGTAAGTGGGATAATGTCAAGCATATTAGTGAAGCATTGAAAGAAAATGGTCGTCCACGCAAGGCATATCAATCGGGCATGTGGGGATTAAGTATTAGGACAAAGGAAAGACTTAATCCAAAAGCTGGTAGAGGATTGCAGTTTGGTGTTGTTGTAACTTTGCGAGAAATGAATGGCAAAAACAGAATAGATGACTTCATAAAGATGTGTATGATGAGAGGTTGGGTTGTTTCCAGACTTGACGTACAAACGCAGGTTGATGTTTATGTTAAAGCCGAGGAAGAGATTACGTTTGAATAAGAGAATTGTTACAGTTCACAGGTATGTGAACTGTAACTGATTCGGGCAATGCTGCGCATGAAAAATTGCCCAAATCTGCACACGGTAGACTTTCATACGGTATTTTCGGTGCCGAAAATACCTACCTGTGAACAGTAACGTTACGATTGCTTTTTTCACTCTAATACTTTATTATATAGTAAGATTATAACACTATTAACCTACAAGATTCAACATAAAATGGAACAAATGTAAGGAAGGAAATCGATATGAAGCACAAAGAACATTTTCACGGAAGTGACCTGGAAAAAATTGAACAGATTTATCATATAAAAAAAGAGGACATAACCAGCTTTTCTGCTAATGTAAATCCACTGGGTATTTCCTATCAATTAAGAGAAACGCTTGCATCCCACATTGATGCCATCACTACCTACCCGGACAGAGAATACACCGATTTAAGAAAGGCAATTGCAAACTATGTAGGTACAGACTATGAACATATACTGGTAGGAAATGGTTCTTCCGAACTGATTTCTGTCATGATACAAATTCGAAGGCCGAAAAAAGCAATGATTCTTGGCCCTACCTATTCTGAATACGAACGTGAAGTTAGCCTTGCCGGCGGTAGATGTCATTATTTTCCTCTTAGAGAAGAAGATGACTTCACATTGAATCTTGAGCAACTGACACAGGAACTTCATTCTGATGTGGATCTATTGATTTTGTGCAATCCAAACAATCCAACTTCTACCCAGATTACAAAAAAGGAAATACGTAAAATCCTGGATGTATGCAAGCAAAAGGATATTTTCGTTATGGTAGACGAGACTTATGTAGAATTTTCCGAACAAATGGAGGAGATCACTTCAGTTTCTCTTACAGAATATTATAACAATATTATTATTTTGCGTGGAATTTCTAAATTCTTTGCGGCACCAGGTTTGCGCTTAGGTTACGCAATCTGTGGAAACGCCGATTTAAGAAAAGAAATTAATCAGAAAAAAAATCCTTGGACCATAAACAGTCTGGCTGCCATCGCAGGGGAAATTATGTTTTCTGATACGGAATATATCCAGGAAACAAAGCATTTGATTCATTCCGAGCGTTCTCGTATTTGCGGAATTTTATCTCAAAATCCAAATATTCGCATTTACCCTTGTCACTCAAATTTTGTTTTAGTTCGTATTTTAGACAAAAGGATTAATGCAGATGACTTGTTTGATGCAGCCATCCGCAAAAATTTATTGATCCGTAACTGTTCCACTTTTCCATTTTTAGATAACCAGTATTTTCGTTTTTGTTTCATGACCCCTGAAAAAAACGATGAACTAATAAATGTGATTTTTGATCAATTCTCTATTGCAAACGCAAAATAATTATGTTAAAATGCAAAGCGGTGGAAAAATAATCACAAAAACGAAGTATAGGGGGTTTTATCATGAAGATCTTTTCTAATGAGACGATTGATATAAACAAAGTTGATTTCACCAAATGTGAAACACTAAATGGAGATTTTATTGACATCGCCACCACCAGACCAAAACTATTAGAGAAATATATATCTATTTTTGAAAGATATATGCAAAAGTACCCAAAACATGCAAATTTCGAAATATGGAAACGTTATATTACTGCATTTGAAGACAGCTTATTAGAACAGAATTAATTGCCAAAATAAGACTGCATTTTACTAGTAATACATAGCATGTAGATAAAAAAGCCACAGGTAATCCTTAAAGTACGGAACCTGTGGCTCTTTTTATTTTCTAAAAGACGACCGCACATATTGTACGGTCGTCAACCATCCCTTTATTTTCGTCACATCAATACACTTTTATCATTATTTCAATCTTGATTTGCGGTAAATGATATCATTTCTTCCAGGACCATTGGATACCATAGTTACTGGAACCTGCAACTGCTCCTCAATAAATTCAATGTATTTTCTACAGTTCTCTGGCAATTCTTCATAAGTCTTAATACCACGGATATCTGACTTCCAACCTGGTAAAGTCTCATAAACTGGTTTTGCCTTCTTAAGATCCTTTGTAGCCGGGAAATCTTTTGTCACAACTCCATCAATATCATAACCTACACATACTGGAAGCTCATCTAAGTAACCCAGTACATCCAACACGGTAAAGGCAACTTCTGTAGCGCCTTGCACACGGCATCCATAGCGAGAAGCAACACAGTCGAACCAACCCATTCTTCTTGGACGTCCTGTTGTAGCACCATACTCACCACCGTCTCCGCCTCGACGACGCAATTCATCTGCTTCCTCTCCAAAGATCTCACTAACGAATTCTCCTGCTCCAACTGCACTTGAGTACGCCTTTACTACTACTACGATATTCTTAATCTCATACGGTGGAATACCGGAACCAATCGCTCCATAACCTGCCAATGTAGAGGATGAGGTAACCATAGGATAAATACCAAAATCCGGGTCCTTCAAAGATCCAAGCTGACCTTCTAACAAGATATTCTTACCCTCAGCCACTGCATCGTGTAAAAATTTTCCGGTATCGCAAACATATGGCTCTACCATCTTCTTGTATTCCATCAATGTGTTATACAATTCGTTCTCGTCAATAGCTGGTTTATGATACAAGTGTTCTAAAATCACATTCTTCTGCACTACTACACGAGAAATCTTCTCCCTAAGTGCTTCTTCTGAATCGAACAACTCAGATACCTGGAAACCAATCTTTGCATATTTATCAGAATAAAATGGTGCAATTCCTGACTTCGTAGACCCAAAGGACTTGCCTGCTAATCTCTCTTCTTCATACTGGTCAAATAACACATGATACGGCATTACGATCTGTGCACGATCTGACACAAGTATCTTAGGTGCAGGTACTCCCTGACTTACAATATTATTTACTTCCTTTACTAAATCAGGAATATTTAATGCAACTCCATTGCCTATAATACTAGTTGTATGATTATAAAATACACCTGATGGTAATAAGTGAAGTGCAAACTTTCCATAGTCATTTACAATCGTATGTCCTGCATTACTTCCACCTTGGAAACGCACGATAATGTCAGACTCCTGTCCAAGCATATCCGTAATCTTTCCTTTTCCTTCATCGCCCCAGTTAGCGCCTACAATTGCTGTTACCATATGTATTCTTCCTCCTGAATAAAAAGTCTGTCTCCAGACTAGTCTATAAGTTTCCACAAACCAAACACCATTTTACTACATATCTGAGAATAAGTAAAGATACTTTCAGCAAAAAAACTTCCCTTCATAAAAAACAACCCAAAACCAAACAAAAATAATTTTTGCTCAGCCTTGGGTTCCTATCATGAATATTTAGTAACTATTTATACATTAATCTCGGCAGTTAAACCTAATAAATCTTTATTTTCTTCCAATACCGGATTGATCACATCAGAAATAAACTCTTCTACCTGTTCTTCGGAACGTCCTGTGTACTTACTTGGATCCATTGTCTTCTGTAACTCTTCTAATGTTAAATTAAACGCTGGATCTGCTGCAATCAACTCTAGTAGGTTGTTATCCAATCCTTTTTCTTTTACATTCTTACCAGCTTCCATTGAAAGTAGACGAATCTTCTCGTGTAATTCCTGTCTGTCTCCACCAGCCTTTACCGCATCCATCATAATATTCTCTGTTGCCATGAATGGAAGTTCTGCCATTAATCTCTTCTCAATTACCTTAGGATAAACTACTAATCCATCTACCACATTCAAGTACAAGTCCAAGATACCGTCAATAGCCAAGAATGCCTCTGGAACGCTCAAACGCTTATTTGCAGAGTCATCCAAAGTTCTCTCAAACCATTGAGTTGCAGAAGTGATTGCAGGGTTCATGGCATCAACCATTACAAAACGAGCCAAAGAAGCAATTCTCTCACTTCTCATAGGATTTCTCTTATACGCCATAGCAGATGAGCCAATCTGATTCTTTTCAAATGGTTCTTCTACTTCTTTTAAGTGCTGTAAAAGACGAATATCATTTGAGAATTTATGTGCACTTGCTGCGATTCCAGCCAATACATTTACGACTTTTGTATCTAATTTTCTAGAATATGTCTGTCCGGAAACAGGGAATGTGCTGTCAAATCCCATCTTCTGTGCGATCAACTGATCCACCTTCTGAATCTTCTCTGTATCACCTTCAAAAAGTTCTTTGAAGCTAGCCTGGGTTCCAGTTGTTCCCTTGCAACCCAACAACTTCATGTTATCCAGCGTATAATTGATATCCTCTAAATCCATGATCAATTCCATCATCCAAAGAGTAGCTCTCTTACCTACAGTAGTAGGCTGAGCTGGCTGGAAATGGGTAAAAGCAAGAGTAGGTAATGCTTTATATTCCATAGCAAACTTAGACAATTCATTGATTACATTTACAACTTTCTTCTTTACAAGCTTTAACGCCTCAGTCATGATGATTACATCTGTATTATCTCCAACATAACAAGAGGTAGCACCCAAATGAATAATACCTTTTGCCTTTGGACACTGCTGACCATATGCGTATACATGAGACATAACATCATGACGAACCAACTTCTCCCGTTCTTTTGCAACTTCATAGTTAATGTCGTCCTGATGTTCCTTTAACTCATCAATCTGTTCCTGTGTAATATCAAGGCCTAACTCATGTTCTGCCTCTGCTAAAGCAATCCATAACTTTCTCCAGGTCTTAAACTTCATATCCTGGGAAAAAATATACTGCATCTCCTTACTTGCGTATCTCTCTGACAATGGGCTTGAATAACAATCTGTACTCATTCTAGTACTCCTTTCTTCTACTAAAGCTTTTGTAAAAATTATCTATCATATTCTCCACGAATATCACCCTTAGGTGGTTCTACCGGATAATTTCCGCTAAAACATGCGTCACAGTAACCATTGGATCCATTTACCAATTCATGCAGACGCTCCTTTGGTAAATAACCTAAACTGTCTGCGCCAATCATCTTACAAATCTCATCTACACTATGATTGTATGCAATCAGCTGATCGCTGGATGGAACATCTGTACCGAAATAACATGGATATAGGAATGGTGGCGAACTGATACGAACATGCACCTCTGTAGCTCCTGCCTCCTTCAACATTCCAATAATACGGTCACAGGTGGTTCCTCTTACAATAGAATCATCGACCATAACTACACGCTTACCAGCCACTACATCCCGTAACGGATTCAGCTTAATCTTAACTGCAGTCTCACGAACAGACTGTTTTGGCTTAATAAAGGTTCTTCCGATATAGTTATTCTTAATAAATGCCATACCGTATGGAATCCCCGACTGCAAAGAATAACCCATAGCTGCCACATTTCCCGATTCCGGAACTCCCACTACAATATCTGCCTCTACTGGATGTTCCTCTGCCAAAATCTTACCTGCCATAATTCGTGAATTGTATACACTCACATTATCTAAATGACTATCTGCTCTGGAGAAATAAATATACTCGAATATACATCTTGCGTGTTTCTCCTGACACATGCTACGATCGGACTGAATACCACCTTCCGGACTGATGGTAACAATCTCTCCCGGTTCCACATCTCTAATAAATTCCGCACCTACGGCATCCAACGCACAAGTCTCTGACGCAAAGAAATACGCATTGTCACGCTTACCGATTACCAATGGTCGGAAACCAAAAGGATCTCTAGCACCAATCAATTTTCTTGGGCTCATTACGATCAACGAATATGCACCTTTAATCTGATGCATGGCATTCTTTACCGCCTCTTCTACTGTCGGTGTTGTCAAACGCTCTCTGGCAACTAAGTATGCAATTACTTCTGAGTCAATGGTGGTCTGGAAAATGGCTCCTGTCAATTCCAACTTTTCTCTCAACTCTACTGCATTTACAAGATTTCCATTATGAGCAAGTCCCAATGTTCCCTTGATGTAGTTCAATACCAAAGGCTGCGTATTCTCATTTGTACTTGCACCTGCTGTAGAATAACGAACATGTCCAACTCCAATATCACCTTTTAAGGTTTCTAACTTATCTGCATCAAAAACCTCATTTACAAGTCCCATTCCTTTACAAGAAGAAACCTTTCCTTTCGGTCCCTGAGTCTCACTTACGGCAATTCCTGCACTTTCCTGCCCACGATGTTGTAAGGAAAACAACCCATAATATATAGAGGATGCAACATCATTTCCATCAAAATCGTACACTCCAAATACACCACATTCCTCGTGTAATCCAAAATCTACTCTTTCGTCCATAAAATCACTCATTTCCTGCACCTGCGCATGTCCATGTCGTTAAACCAAAGACTGCATTCCTTTCTCTTATACATTGAAAAGTGGACAAAAAACTTCTTGTCCACTTATTCGCTTGAAAATAGTCATAATATCTCTAATACAATTATATCAATCACCGAAAGATTCGCAACAGTTTTTTTGATTTTTTCATTTACTGTTGTTCCCCTAACAAATCCGTATTACTCAATATAATCCCCCGTTTGATTTTTATCTGCATTACTCTCTGTACAGACTCATTAATTTGCTCCTCCGAAATCTTTCCTTTTTTTACTGCATCCATCACTGCTTCATAGGCCTTTTCTAAATCTGTACTCATAAGTACAATATCCACACCTGCTTTCACACAATTTACAGCAGCTTCTCCCGGCTCATATTTCCTTGTTACCGCTCCCATATCCATGGCATCCGTAATTACAATTCCTTCAAATCCCAATTCTTTCCTTAACATACTTTGGATCACAATTTTTGACATAGAAGCCGGAACCGTATTTTCTGTCACCTTACTGATTGAGATATGTGACACCATAACAAAGTCTGCCCCTGCATCAATTCCAGCTTGAAAAGGCTTAAACTCTTTGCTACGAAGATCTAACAGATCACTATCTGCATTCACAGGCTTTTCATGGGAATCCTCGGCAGTACTGCCATGTCCCGGAAAATGCTTTAAGGTCGCACTAATACCCTGGTCCTGAATCCCATACACAACCTGCTTAACCAACTTTGCTACCACTTCCGGATTGCTCCCAAAAGAACGATCTCCAATTTCTGTGTTATAAGCATTTGTCTTCACATCTGCCACGGGAGCAAAATCCAGATTAAATCCCAGTTCCTTGATATCCTGTCCTATGGTTTTCCCCATGGTATATGCATACTCTTCATTTTCATTTGCACCAATTTCTTCCATGGTAGGAAAAGTATGAGTTCTCATATTGGGATTATTTCCAATTCTCGCAACTGAACCGCCTTCTTCATCCACAGACACGAACAATGGTACCGAACTACCCTCCTGAAGGTCTGTGATCAACTTCTTTGTCTGGTCAATTTCTGAAATATTCCTGGAGAATAAAATTACACCGCCTAAATGATATTTTTCCAGTTTCTCCTTCATTCCATCGGTACACTCACGATACTCATAATACGAGCCATTTGTGTTATCTAACTGTTCCAGGTTCATAATAAACATCTGTCCAACCTTTTCTTCCAAGGTCATATTTCCCACGATAGATGCTGCCATTGCCTTTATTTCTGTGTCATCTGTGACCACTTGTCCTTCTGTTGTTTCTTCGTTCTCTGTAGCACTTTGGGTATTTTCTACTTTTGCTTTTTCTGTGGGTTTTACATTCGTATTTGTTTTTGCACACCCAGCCAATGAAAGGCACATAAGCACACTCATCCCTATTGCAATTCCTCTTTTTAACATATTGTTTTCCTTTCTTATCCACCTTATCCATACCTATTTTCTTGCAAAATAAACATGCTCTTGACAACGGATTTCTTTTTCCTATTATGTCCATGTATTCCCATAAAATAATATTGGAGCCAAAAGATATTTTGCACCAATTGATACCTATGGTTACAGTTCACATATCTGTGAACTGTAACTATCTATGAATCGCTACACCGATAACAGCTCCCGCAATTCTTTTTAAGTCTATACGAGAACAAAAAATTAATCAATAGGAATCCTTTCATTGTAAAAAAAATAGCTATCCAGGTCATTAAACCCGAATAGCTACTTTTTATCACTAAAGATTTGTGTATCCCATTAAATATTCATCTACTTCTTTTGCTGCATCTCTTCCTTCACGGATCGCCCACACAACTAAAGACTGTCCTCTGTGCATATCACCAGCAACAAACACATTCTTCACACTGGTACTATGCGATCCACATGCTGTTTCTACATTTGTTCTTGGATTTAGTTTTACGCCAAATGCGTCTGCAACATATTTCTGTGTACCAAGGAAACCTGCTGCAATCAAGACAAGGTCTGCCTTTATCTCAAACTCACTTCCAGCAACTTCCTTCATAACGTTTCGACCGGCTTTTTTGTCAAACACACTCTCTAACTTTACACAAATTGCCTTTGTAACATTTCCCTTTTTGTCCTTTACAAACTCTTTTACGGTTGTACAATACTCTCTTGGATCTTTTCCAAATACTGCAATATTCTCTTCCTGACCGTAATCTGTTTTGCAGACACGTGGCCACTCTGGCCATGGATTGTTCTCAACTCTCTGGTCTGGCAATTTCGGCATCATTTCCAACTGTGTTACAGACTTTGCGCCATGGCGAATGGAAGTACCCACACAATCGTTTCCAGTATCTCCACCACCGATAATCAGAACATTTTTTCCCTTTGCACTGATATAAGTTCCCTCTTTCATGGAAGGCACGGAAAGAAGACTCTTTGTAGTAGATTTCAAGAAATCAACCGCAAAATAAATGCCATTTGCATCTCTTCCAGGAACCTGAATATCACGAGGATTGGAAGCACCACAAGCCAAAACTACGCTGTCATATTCTTTCATAAGCTCTTTTGCATCCACATTTTCACCTACGTTAGAATTGCATTTAAAAACAACCCCTTCTTCCTCCATGATCTTAACACGACGTTCAATCACGTTCTTCTCCAACTTCATATTAGGAATACCGTACATAAGCAATCCACCCGGACGATCTTCTCTCTCAAAAACAGTTACACTGTGTCCACGCATATTCAACTGATCTGCTACTGCCAAACCGGAAGGTCCTGAACCGATTACTGCAACCTTCTTTCCTGTACGAACCTTTGGAGGATTTGCTGTTATCAATCCATTCTCGTATCCATATTCCACAATACTGTTTTCGTTCTCTTTCACAGAAACTGCATCCCCATTCAGTCCACACACACATGCCTTCTCACACAAAGCAGGACAAACACGTGAAGTAAACTCTGGAAAATTATTTGTCTTTTTCAATCTTGCCAGTGCTCCTTCGTAGTTTCCACGGAACACCAAATCATTCCATTCCGGTATCAGGTTGTTCAAAGGACAACCTGATACCATTCCACCAATTTCCATTCCAGCCTGACAGAATGGAACACCACACTCCATACATCTGGCTGCCTGAGCCTTTCTCTCAGGCTCAGACATTGGCTGGTGAAATTCATTAAAGTGTTTAATTCTCTCTAATGGCCTTTCTGCCAGATTTTCTTTTCTATCATATTCCATAAATCCGCCAACTTTACCCATTTTTATTCCTCCTTACTTTCCAACATTTACATAGAATGCTTCGATCTCAGCCTGATCCTTTGAGTATCCCTTTTCTTCCATTGCATGGATAGTATGCAATACTCTTCTATAGTCATGAGGAATAATCTTCTTAAACTTAGGCAGATACTGGGCAAAATTCTTCAAAATTGCCTTTCCTTTTTCTGAAGCTGTTTCTTTTACATGTTCCTCGATCATTGCCTTCAATTCCTGAACATCTGACAATTCTTCTACTTCTTCTACTGCTACTAGTTCTTTATTTACCTTCAGATAAAAATCATTGTTCTCATCCAGTACATAGGCAACTCCACCACTCATACCAGCAGCAAAATTCTTTCCGGTTGCTCCAAGAACCGCTACGCGACCACCTGTCATATATTCACAACCGTGATCTCCAACACCTTCGACAACTGCTGTGATACCAGAGTTTCTTACACAGAAACGTTCTCCAGCCACACCATTGATAAATGCTTTACCTGTTGTTCCACCATAAAATGCCACATTACCAATGATAATATTCTCATCTGCAGCATACTTTGCATTCTTCGGTTGTTCTACGACAATCTTTCCACCGGAAAGTCCCTTACCGCAATAATCATTACAATCTCCAGTCAAACGCATGGTCAGACCACTTGGAATAAATGCACCAAAACTTTGTCCGCCACTTCCCTCACATTCCACAACGAAAGTATCTTCCGGCACCTGCGTTCCCCAACGCTTTGTGATCTCTGCACCGAGAATTGTTCCTGTTGTACGATTCAGGTTATTTACTTTAATTTTTGTCTTCGCACCTTGCTTTTTGTCAATCTTTGCAGAAAATTCTTTCAAAAGTACAGTTTCGTCGATTGTCTTACCCAATTCAAAGTCATAGACATCTGCAGGATTAAAGCAATTGTTTGGCTTATTTACATAAGAAGTATCTAAAATGCGTTCTAAGTTTACAGCCTGTCCTTTATCTGACAATCCGTCTTTTTTCTTCAGTAAATCTACACGACCAACTAATTCATTTACGGTACGAACACCTAATTTTGCCATGTATTCACGAAGTTCCTGTGCAACAAAACGCATAAAGTTTTCCACATATTCCGGTTTTCCTTGGAAACGCTTACGTAATTCCGGATTCTGTGTTGCAATACCAACTGGACAAGTATCCAGGTTACATACACGCATCATTACACAGCCCATTGTAACCAATGGAGCAGTTGCAAAGCCAAACTCTTCTGCACCTAACATAGCTGCAATTGCTACATCTCTACCATCCATAAGCTTACCATCGGTCTCAATGACTACCTTGGAACGAAGACCATTTAACATCAATGACTGATGTGTCTCAGCAAGACCTAATTCCCATGGCAAACCTGCGTTGTGGATTGAACTTTCCGGAGCAGCACCTGTACCACCATCATAACCGGAAATCAAGATTACTCCGGCACCTGCTTTTGCCACACCTGCTGCAATAGTACCTACACCTGCTTCAGATACCAACTTAACTGAAATTCTTGCATCTTTATTTGCATTCTTCAAGTCATAAATCAACTGTGCCAAATCTTCGATGGAATAAATATCATGATGTGGTGGTGGTGAGATCAGACCTACACCAGTTGTTGAATTACGACATTTTGCAACCCAAGGATATACTTTCTTACCTGGAAGATGTCCACCTTCTCCAGGCTTTGCTCCCTGTGCCATCTTGATCTGGATCTCATCTGCACTTACCAAATACTGGGAAGTTACACCAAAACGTCCGGATGCCACCTGCTTGATTGCAGAGCAACGATCTTCTGCCTTACCTTTTGTAGCCAGACGATCAAAGCTTTCTCCACCTTCACCACTGTTGGATTTACCACCCAGGCGATTCATAGCAATTGCCATACATTCATGTGCTTCCTTTGAAATCGAACCATATGACATAGCACCAGTCTTAAAACGTTTTACAATATCCTCTACACTTTCTACTTCATCAATGGAAATTCCCTTTGCAGGATAGTTGAAATCCATCAATCCACGAAGATTACTTTCGCTTTCTTCCTTGTCCATCAAAGTAGAATACTGCTTAAAGATCTCGTAATTTCCTTCTCTGGTTGCTTTCTGCAATAAATAGATAGTCTGTGGATTATATAGGTGTTTTTCTTTTCCACTTCTTGATTTATGCGCACCATTACTTTCCAACTCAAGATTTGTACCAAGATCCAATGGATCAAATGCCTGAGAATGTAAAGTTTCAATCTGTTTCTCGATTTCTGCAATACCAATACCGCCAACACGGCTTACTACACCAGCGAAATATTTGTCGATGACTTCTTCACTGATACCGATTGCCTCAAAAATACGAGACCCCATGTAAGACTGGATAGTGGAAATTCCCATCTTTGAACCAATTTTGATGATACTGTTCTTAATGGAATTTGTATAATCATCTACTGCTGCGTAATAATCCTTATCCAGCAATCCAGACTGTACCATCTCTCCAATGGTATCAATTGCAAGGTATGGGTTAACTGCACTTGCACCAAAACCGATCAAGGTTGCAAAATGATGTACTTCTCTTGGTTCTGCTGTCTCAAGGATAATAGACACTCTAGTTCTCTTCTTTGTACGAACCAAATGCTGTTGAAGCGCTGAAATTGCAAGCAAAGAAGGAATTGCCACGTGATTTTCATCCACTCCACGGTCAGATAAGATTAATATATTTGCTCCGTCTTTATACGCACGATCTGCTTCCATACATACACGATCAATGGCTTTCTCAAGGGAAGTAGAAGTGTAATAAGTGATTGGAATCACCTCTGCCTTAAAGCCTCTCATGTTCAAATTCTTAATTTTAAGCATATCTGTATTAGTAAGGATTGGATTATCAATACGCATTACATTACAGTTTTCCTCTTTCTCCTGCAAAATATTACCTGCAGTACCTATATATATAGAAGTAGATGTTACTACCTTCTCTCTCAATGCATCAATAGGAGGGTTCGTAACCTGTGCAAATAATTGCTTGAAATAACGGAATAACGGCTGTGGACGCTCTGACAATGGAGGAATTGGCGCATCCGTTCCCATTGCAGCAATTGGCTCTGAACCATTCATAGCCATGGTTAATATACTGTTTTTACACTCTTCATAAGTATATCCAAATGCTTTTCTCAAACGTTCCGCCTGTTCCTTACTATATTCTTCTACCTTCTTATTTGGAATCTTAAGATCCTTCAGGTGAACCAAATTGTTATCCAGCCATTCACCATATGGCTGACGCTTTGCATATCTTTCTTTTAAGGTGTCATCATCAATCAATTCACCCTTTACGGTATCAACCAAGAGCATTTTCCCCGGACGTAAACGGTCCTTCTTGACAATTTTTTCTTCCGGAATATCTAAAACACCAACTTCGGATGAAAGGATAATGTTTCCATCATCTGTAATATAGTAACGAGATGGACGCAATCCATTACGGTCCAAAACAGCTCCCATAATATCTCCATCGGAGAACAAAATAGATGCAGGACCATCCCATGGCTCCATCATAGTTGCATAATACTGATAGAATTCTTTCTTTTCACGGCTCATACTTCTATCATTGGTCCATGGTTCCGGAATTGCGATCATTACAGCCAACGGTAAATCCATTCCACTCATAACTAAGAACTCTAAAGAGTTATCCAAACGGGCAGAATCGGAACCGCTTTGATCTACAACTGGAAGTACCTTGTGCATCTCACCCTTCAAGTACTCTGATGCCATGGTCTCTTCTCTAGCATGCATCTTATCTGCATTACCAGCAATGGTATTAATCTCTCCATTGTGTACAATAAAGCGGTTTGGATGTGCTCTTCTCCAACTTGGCTGTGTATTGGTACTAAATCTAGAGTGTACCAACGCAATTGCAGACTCGTATGCTTCATCCTGCAAATCTCTGAAAAATGAACGAAGCTGTCCAACTAAAAACATTCCCTTATATACAATCGTTCTACTTGACAAAGAAACAACATAAGTATCCTCGTTTGATGAGTTTTCAAATAATCTTCTGGCAATGAAAAGCTTACGGTCAAAATCCAGACCTTTCTTTACATTTGCAGGCTTCTTAATAAACGCCTGAACGATATATGGCATACAATCCAGTGCTGTTTTTCCTAACACTTCCTGATTTACAGGCACTTTACGCCATCCTAAAAATTCAAGATTTTCCTTTTCAACGATCAACTCGAACATTCTCATGGCACGTTTTCTGCTCAATTCATTCTGGGGCATAAAAAACATACCCACGCCATATTCTCTCTCTTTTCCAATGGAAATTCCTAATTCTTTAGCTGCTTTACTAAAGAATTTATGCGAAATCTGCAATAAGATACCAACACCGTCTCCAGTTTCACCAGAGGCATCCTTACCAGCACGATGCTCCAAATTCTCTACTATTTTTAATGCATTCTCTACTGTCGCATGTGATTTTATTCCTTTTTGATTTACAACTGCACCAATACCACAGTTGTCATGCTCCCATCTAGGATCATATAAACCTTGTGTTTTTCTCTTACATTCTTCCATTGCAACACATTCCTTTCTGTTCGCTTATTTGTTTGTAACAGTCCAGCCACCAATAATATTTTTCGTGAATTTGTATATTCTGGCACCTTATGAAGAACCTTGGCTTAGCTGTTACATTTGTTTCTTAAGTAGATACAAAAACTCTTTAGACAAAAAAAAGGCGCACTTAGACATAGTTTTTCTATATCTAAGAACGCCTTTGTTCTTTCGACATTATATTATATCATTAAAAAAAAAGCAAGTACTTCTTTCCAAAATTCAAAAAATTTGTTAGAATTAGGATACTGTTCAGAACTCTATTAATGGAACAATCCGCTACTTATATGCCAGCATAACGTATCTAATTGTTCCATTATAGAGGTTTCTGAATGGTTGCCAAAAAATATATATTTAGAATGGATGGTTAATTATGATATTAAATGTAGAACACTTAAGTCATGGTTTTGGAGACCGTGCTATTTTTGATGATGTTTCTTTCCGTTTATTAAAGGGAGAACATATTGGTTTAGTCGGTGCAAATGGAGAAGGTAAATCCACATTCTTCAATATAATTACCGGAAAACTTATGCCTGACGAAGGAAAAGTGGAATGGGCAAAAAATGTAAGAGTAGGCTATTTGGATCAACACGCAGTATTAGAAAAAGGCATGACGATCCGGGATGTGTTAAAGTCCGCTTTTCAGTTTTTATTTGAACAGGAAGCAAAAATGAATGCTCTTTGTACAGAAATGGCAGAGGCAGATGAAGACCAATTGGAAAATTTAATGAATGAGTTTGCAGTTATTCAGGACATGCTTGATATGCATGACTTCTATAATATCGATTCTAAAGTAGAGGAAGTGTCCCGTGCACTTGGTATTTTAGATTTAGGTTTGGATCGTGATGTAACCGAATTAAGTGGTGGACAACGTACAAAAATTCTACTTGCAAAACTTTTGTTGGAAAAGCCTGATATTTTACTTTTGGACGAGCCTACCAACTATCTGGATGTGGTTCATATTGAATGGCTCAAGCGATATTTACAAGAATACGAGAACGCTTTCATTTTAATTTCTCATGATATTCCATTTTTAAATAGTGTAATCAACCTGATCTATCACATGGAAAATCAAGAATTGACCCGCTATGTAGGCGACTATGACAAATTCCAGGAAGTCTACGCCGTGAAAAAAGCGCAATTGGAGGCAGCATACGAAAGACAGCAACAGGAAATCCGAGATTTAAAGGATTTTGTTGCCAGAAACAAAGCCAGAGTATCTACGAGAAATATGGCTATGTCCCGTCAGAAAAAATTAGATAAGATGGATGTAATCGAACTTGCAAAGGAGAAACCAAAGCCAGAATTTCACTTTAAAGAGGCACGTGCAGCAGGAAAAACAATTTTTCACGCAGAGAATCTGGTAATCGGTTACGACACTCCACTTTCTACCCCTATCAACCTTCGAATGGAACGAGGGGAACGAATTGTGTTTACCGGCGCAAATGGTATCGGTAAATCGACCTTGCTTAAAAGTATTTTAGGCATCGTCCCTCCATTACATGGCAAAGTTCTTTTAGGAGACTAT
>JBGVLO010000219.1:0-1991 GCA_045124315.1 Lachnospiraceae bacterium | reverse complement strand
GATATCTGCCACAAAAAAACCTTTTTTAGGAATGGAATATACATAGCCTTCTGCAATAAGCTGGGCGTAGGCATTTTCGATGGTAATAACACTTATGTTCAGATTTTTTGCAAGACTGCGTTTGGAAGGAAGTTTTTCTCCTGCCTGCAAAATGCCCTGTAATATGTCATTTTTTATGCATTTATATAAATGTATATATAGGGAATCTGACCCTATATCTGCAAAAGAATATGTAATCATAGCCGTTCATCTCCTTAATCTGACCTTTCTGAATATATTTAAATTGGGTATTTTGATATGGTCAATAGATATTATAATGGGAATTGCTAAAAAAAACAACCAGGAGGAAAAGAAAATGGCAGAAAACAGATATAAGTTAAATAAGGAATTGGCACAGATGTTAAAAGGTGGAGTTATTATGGATGTTACTACGCCCGAACAGGCAAAGATTGCGGAGGCGGCAGGTGCCTGTGCAGTTATGGCATTGGAACGTATACCGGCAGATATCAGGGCAGCAGGTGGAGTATCACGTATGAGCGATCCGAAGATGATAAAGGGCATTCAGGATGCAGTATCTATTCCTGTTATGGCGAAATGTCGTATCGGACATTTTGTTGAGGCACAGCTTTTAGAGGCAATAGAAATTGATTATATTGATGAGAGCGAGGTATTGTCTCCGGCAGATGATGTATACCACATTAATAAAACAAAATTCAAGGTTCCATTTGTTTGTGGCGCAAAGGATTTAGGAGAAGCTCTTCGCCGTATTAATGAGGGAGCGTCCATGATCCGTACAAAGGGTGAGCCGGGAACAGGAGACGTGGTGCAGGCAGTACGCCATATGCGTATGATGAATAGTGAGATTGCCAAAATAAAGGGCATGCGAGAGGATGAATTGTTCAACGAAGCAAAAATATTGCAGGTACCGTATGATTTGGTATTGTATGTACATAAAAACGGACGCCTTCCGGTTGTCAATTTTGCAGCAGGCGGCGTGGCAACACCGGCTGACGCGGCATTAATGATGCAGCTTGGTGCAGAAGGTGTATTCGTAGGTTCTGGAATATTCAAATCAGGTAATCCGGAAAAGAGAGCTAATGCAATTGTAAAGGCAGTAACTAACTATACTGATGCAAGTCTTATCGCTTCCATTTCAGAGGATCTTGGCGAGGCTATGGTGGGTATTAATGAGCAGGAAATAGAGCTCTTGATGGCAGAAAGAGGAAAGTAAGATGGTAATTGCGGTTTTAGCAGTACAAGGAGCATTTGCGGAACATGAGCAAATGCTTGGAAGATTAGGCATTCCTTATGTAGAATTACGAAAGAAAGAGGATTTAATCCAAAAATATGACGGTATTGTTCTGCCGGGAGGGGAAAGTACTGTGCAGGGAAAGTTATTAAAAGAGTTGGATATGTTTGATACATTGAAACAACAAATACAAGAGGGAATGCCGGTTTTGGCTACTTGTGCCGGATTAATTCTTTTGGCTGACAGCATTGAAAATGATGATAGAGAATATTTTAAAACCTTACCTGTAACTGTAAAACGAAATGCTTATGGCAGGCAGTTGGGAAGTTTCCATGTGGAGCAGGAATTTAAAGGTATAGGTGTCATCCCAATGACTTTTATAAGAGCTCCATATATCAAAAGTGTAAGTAATGGAGTAGAAATACTTGCAAAAGAAAAGGAGCATATAGTTGCAGTTCGGTATGGAAATCAACTTGCAATGTCTTTTCATCCCGAGTTAGATGAAGATGAACGGATACACAAGTATTTTGTAAAAATTGTTTTGGATAAATTTACATAAAAAATTGCTTGACAAATGAAAGTGATGGTTCTAAAATCTGATTTAATCACATATAGTTTATCAAACCGTTGAAGCGGAGATAACGGCAATGATGCCTTTACAGAGAGCCTGTGGTGCTGAGAATCAGGTGAGAAACAAGTTGTCAAATGGACCGCTGAGGGCGCAGTCAAAAGTGTAATCTAT
>JBGVLO010000218.1:0-41539 GCA_045124315.1 Lachnospiraceae bacterium | reverse complement strand
TGTTTATGTCAAAGGAACAAATGATTAAGAAGTTAAGTGAACAGTTAATTGATTTGTCGGATGTTTTTATTTCCAGTACCGGATGTCATGGCTTTGGGGCGAAGTAGAAGTTCCAGAATGTCTGCGTAAAGAACTGGTAGAAAATCAGGAACAGGAGTAGTTGAAAAAACGCATTTCCTAATTAATCCGATTGCAAAAAAGGAAAGTGTCAAATGAAGAAAGAAAAGGGGTAATTTAATGTTGAGATTTATAAATGCAAAAAAAAAGCGTATCAAAAGTTATGAAAGTTGGGATGGCAGTAGGATTATCTATATCAATGCTTATATGTTCAAATGATATATGTTTTGCCAGAGTGGGAACTGTAACCGCATACTGCAGGGCAAATTATGCATCTGGAAAGTATGATTATGGAAAGGAAGGACATCAACTTAAAGTATTGTTGAATTATGTAGAAATAAATCGATCTATTGGAAGGTACTATTCAGGAAATACAATTAAGGTAGTCAATGGAGCCAATAAAGCAGTTGCTATAAGTCGAACAGTTACTGGTGGAAGGTCGTATTCACAGGCAACTGTTACAGGTTATTATGATGGACACTATGGAGATTCTAGTTTTGTGTTCACTGGTTTATAAAATTAAGGTAAGAAAGATTAAATAATGAACGAGATTGAGTCAGTCTAGTTAAAATGACTGGCTCTTATATTATAAAATAAGTGTCTCAGTTATATTTTACTTTATGTATCGTAAAATAGTAAAGAAAGGAATAGGAGAAAAAATGAAAAAAACAGCTTTCATAATTTGTATGTTGCTACTGGTACTAACTGCTTCCTGTGGGTCAGAGAGTGCAAAAAAAGAATGGAATGAAGAAGCAACGGCAACCACAAAGAAAACCGAAACGCAAAAAGTAGATTATTCCAATGGGGAGGGGGAAGAAAGTATTCCATGTTTTTGGGGAGAATATATGGCTGCAAGTCAAAATGGCTATTACTATTGGTCGTTTGATGGAAGTAATCAGTTGCGATTTTTTGATAGAGAAGGAGAGGTATCGGTTCCTGTATGCAACAAGGCAGAGTGTGAGCACAATACCGAAGATTGCAATGCTTATTATCCAAAAATTTTATTGGATACAAAGGAAAACGATACGTATGCTTCCCCAATTTTACAATTTTATGAAGGAAGTATATATACCATAGGATGTGATTCTCAAAAGAATATTTGTTTGTATCAGATTAGTGCGGATGGAAGTGAACGTAAAAAAGTAGTGAATCTATATCGTGTAGACTTTTTAGGAGATACTTGGGAGAGTCCAACTGTGTGGTTGCATAAGGGATATGTCTATTATGTAGATGTGAGAGAAAGGAAACAAAAGTTAGCAAAAAAGAAATTAAAAAGTAATGCAGAAGAGGAAATCGTATTTCAAACAGAAAATGATCGCTCAGAGATTTACCGTATAAAAAGTTATGATAATTCCATCTATTTTCAAGTGGCAGAATATACAGAGGATGAGACGAAGGGAAATCTGTATTGTTATGATACGCAAAAAGAACATACAGACATAATCAAAGAAAAAGTAATCGCACCATATGGTGTAATTGGGAAAAAAGTGTACTATGCTTCGACTACAGGAAATTATTGTTATGACATAGAAAGTAAAAAGGAAATCATGTTTTCCGAAAAATCTTCATCCGATTATCCGGATGAACTGGAAACATTTGGAGAATATATCTATATTGTTTCAGATGACAAAAAATTAAACATCTATGATACTTCGGGAGAAATTGTGTACCAGGGAATGCCGGACAAGCAAGTAAATAGGTACTATTTTGGCGATGATAAAAGAATATTTGCGAATGTGATGAATGAAGAGGGAAATCCGTCGCTTATGTATTTATCTCTGGATCAAATAGATGTGAAACAAATTAGCTGGAAAGAAGTAGATCAAATGTAGGATACATAGGGGTGATACGGACAAGGGGAGGAGCGTTTATTATGATGGAATGGAAGAAAATATGGAATCATCCCAGGATGCTGCTTATCTTTTGGTTGCTGTTTTTTATTGAAATTGTTACATTTTCCTATTTATCAAAAGAAAGCAGAGAGCTGGTAACCCAAAAAAGAAAACTATTACAGGAATATCATATAGAAAAGGACACACAAAACAGCCAACAGATTCTCACGCAGATGCAGGAGGTATGGACAGATGAATTTTTGGAAAAACAAGATGTGGAACAGGCGCGTTTGATATGGGATTTGTTGGAACAGGTAACCTATCAAAGCAACTATAAAAGTCGAATTCAAGACATTATTCATAAATCAGATTCTCTGAATAAAATCAGTATTTTTTCCAAAGACAATAGTTCTGGTAACTATAATTTGGAAAAAACCAGAGAAGACTATCAGAAAGCAGCCCAGATCCAGCCCCAATTTATACTGGAAGATGGTATCGCATTTTATCTGGAGCATTCCTCCACTCATGCCATTGTTGTGTTAGTAGGGATTGTTGTTGTTTTTTTTCTTATGGAGGAAAATAAGATCGGATTACGCAGCATGCTGTTTTCTTACGTAGGTGGGCGAGGAAAGTTATTTCTGGAAAAATTAGTTGTATTATTCTTAAGTGCATCCATGATCTGTGTTGTATTTTATGGAGGTACTTTGCTTTGGGAAAGTATTCTTTATAAAGAAAATGGGATGACTCTGTGGAAGATTCCCGTACAGTCCGTATCAAGTTTAAAAGATTTTTTGTTGCCGGTGAATATAGGACAATTTTTTGGAATATATCTTTTGTACCGCATTTTGCTTCTTTTTGCTATTATGCTGTTTTGCTGGGTAGTTATGCTGTATTGGAATCAGGTGATCTTATCAGTGGGGTTCATTGGGATACTGGGCATTGCTTCTTATTTCCTTCAACAGATGATTGGAAAAAATCATCCCCTTCGTTTGCTGCGCTACTGTAATGTCTGGTATTTACAGGCAGGAAATGATTTCTTTACGGAATATGCAAACATTCCCGTGTTCTCATGGATGATCAACAAAAATAGGATCAGTATATTCAGATGGCTCCTTTCTGTTTTGTTATTGTTCAGCTTTGGATTGTATATCAGTATATGTAAGTACCCGAACAGAAAGGTTTCTCTGGAAAACATAAAATGGCTTTATAAGCTGACCTATGCAATCGAAACAAAATGGAGCAGGTTGTATTCCGGATTTTCTCTATTTCAAATGGAATTATATAAAACTTTTATTGTACAAAAGGGAGTGCTTGTAGTTGGATGCATATGTGTGTTTCTTTGCATGCAGACAAATTCTACTCAGGTGCAGCATTCGGAAACACAAGAGCTATATTATAATTTTATGAAAGAATATGGGGGCCCAAGCACAAGAGAAACGGAGCAATATATACGAAATCTTTATGAAGAGTGTTGGTCAATTGAAAAACAATATAAAGAAGCAGAGCTTGCATATGAACAAGGAGAATTGGATATAGACCAATATATGAATATTTTAGCCAGGTACGATGCAAGCAGGCCAAAGTTTCATTTTTTTGAACAGTTAAAAGAGCAGAGAGCTTATTTGCAACAGCAGAAAAAAGACAATCGGTGGTATGTAAATTGGATAAGCTACGAGCACTTATTTGCACAGGATAATGAAATCAATAATATCTGTATTCTTTTTGGTATTGTTTTGATGTGTAGCGGATTGTATTCCTATGAAAAAAAGAGTGGAATGTATACCCTGCTTCAAGGAGCACCGGAAGGGCGACAACGATTATTTTCCTGCAAACGCAAGGTTGTTATCACCGTTGGAACGCTATTGTGTGTGATATATACCGGAATTACACTGTACAATTCCTGGAAAGTGTACGGAATGGAGGGACTTTGGACACCGGTACAATGTTTAAATGGGTTCGATTTTATCCCTTTTCCATGTAGTATTTTTGACTTTCTGGTTATCCTTTTTCTGATTCGGTGGTTTTTTTTCACTGGGTTAGCCCAACTGGTGTGTTATGTATCCCAGTATCTGGAACAAAGATTGACCATGGGGATTCTTTTGCTATTGTGTATTCCTTCTATTTTGTCAATTGCGGGAATACAATACTTTTCCTATTTTTCTATAGTCAGACTATTATCCATAACTGAGATTGTAGCAGAGAGCCACAATATATTGGTAATGGGCATGCTGGCCATAGGTGCTGTGGGATTATGTATCCTGTTTGAACGCAAAAACTATGAAAAATGGTGTAGGGAGGGAAAATAAGTATGGAATTAGAAATCAGAAATATAAATAAGCGATATAAAGAAGTGCGTGCGTTGAAGAATATCAATCTGAAATTAACAGAAGGTATCTATGGTCTGCTGGGTCCTAACGGTGCCGGAAAAAGTACCCTCATGGGCCTTCTTACCGATACGGTACAGAGAGACAGTGGTCATATTTTAGTGGATGGCAGGGAAATAAAGAAGATGGGAAAAAGGTATCGGAAATTAGTGGGATATATGCCACAGCAACAAGGGTATTACGAGGAATTTTCAGGGGAAGCATTCCTTATGTATATGTCTCATATAAAAGGACTGACAAAAAGAGAGGCAAAAATACAGACCGATCGATTATTGAAAGAAGTAAATTTAGATGATGTTCGCTCACAAAAAATCGGAGGGTATTCCGGTGGAATGAAACAGAGACTGTTATTGGCACAAGCGTTGCTGAATGATCCGAAAATATTGATTTTAGATGAACCCACTGCAGGAGTAGACCCGAAAGAACGGATACGGATTCGAAATTATATAACAGAATTATCCAAGAATCGAATTATTATCGTTGCTACTCATATCGTAAGTGATATTGAGTGTATTGCTGATCATGTGTTGCTTATGAAGAAAGGGGCTTTATTAAAATGGGGAACACCATCAGAATTGCTAGCGTCTATTGAAAATAATATAGCAGAGCGTGTGTGCGAGAAAAGTGAAATTGAAATGTTACAACGAAAATACCCCTTTGGAACAATTTGCCAGAGACAGGACGGAATTGTGTTTCGTATAGTAGGTGATCAGATAGAGGAAGGTTTTACAAGAGTAAATTCGAATGTTAGCTTAGAAGATGTATATTTATACTACTGTGTTTAAGTGTATTTGTGTCTGAATAGATAGAAGAAACGAAAGAAGAGAAAGGGCATGGCGAATCAGATGAGTAACCGTGTAAGCAATAAAACACAAACACTGTTGTAAAGAGCTTTCACAAGAAACCGGAATCATGCTATAATGAACATAGTTGCAAAATGAGGAGTTAAAACGGACTGAATAAGGAGGCGAACACATGAAATCATTTAATACAACAGTTGTTTGTGTACCAGAACTACACTATATGGTCGATACTTCAGAAAAGATACAACAGATTGAAAAATTGATTGCACAGGGGGATTATTTCACTATCAATCGTGCTCGACAATATGGAAAGACGACCATGATGTATTCGCTATGCCGAAAACTCAAAGAAGAGTATCTTGTTCTGATACTTAGTTTTGAAGGATTGGGGGATGAAGCATTTTCCGAAGATGAAATATTTGTGAATCAGTTTCTTTCATCTGTAGCTGAATATTTGGAAGAAACGAATCAATATACCGATTTAATCGAGGAATGGAGTCGGCCTGTCAATGCAAAAATAAACAAACAGGATGCGTTTGACTTATTAAGCAAACGTATTACATGGTTTTGTAAGCAATGTCCGAAGAAGATTATATTAATGATCGATGAAGTTGATAAAAGTTCTGAAAATCAAGTGTTTTTGCATTTCCTTGGAATGTTGCGTAATAAATACATCAAGCGGGTGGCAAATCATATTCCGACCTTTTGGAGCGTTATTTTGGCGGGGGTATATAACATTAAAAATATGAAGCTGAAGCTCCGTTCGGATGAAGAAAAGAAATATAACAGTCCATGGAACCTTGCAGCGGATTTTGAAGTGGATATGAGCTTTTCTCCAAAAGAAATTGCTACTATGTTGCGGGAATATGAAGAGGATCATCACACTGGTATGGATGTTATAGCTTTGTCTGAAGAAATCTATAAATATACAAATGGATATCCTTATTTGGTCAGTTGGTTATGTAAATGGATGGACGAAAACACTCCAAATACATGGGATAACAGTTCTGTTCAACTTGCAATCAAGGGAATTTTAAATAGCAAGAACAACACACTGTTTGACAGTCTGCGTAGCAACATTGAGAATAATAGGGACTTGAAAGATTTAATTTTTCGAATCCTTTATGAAGGCGAGGCATTTATGTATAACCATGCCAATCCTGTAATAGAGTTAGGTGAGATGTTTGGGATATTCATTAACAAAAATGATTATGTAAGTATCTCCAATAAAATATTTGAAATCTATCTATATAATTATAGTATCAGTGTTATGCAGTTGCAGAAGGGTAAAACTGCTGTGGCGCGGGAACAGTTTATTGATAATGGTAAACTGGATATTGTCCGTGTAATGCAAAAGTTTCAGGAATTCATGAAAGCAGAGTATCGCCAAGAGAACGAGGTATTTTTAGAAAAGCAGGGCAGACTTCTTTTCTTATGCTTTATCAAGCCAATTATCAATGGTACAGGATTTTATTATGTAGAACCAGAGACAAGGAATAATGATCGTATGGATTTAGTTATTACTTATGGTGGAGAGGAACATATTATAGAGCTTAAAATATGGCATGGTGAGGAATACCGCAAAAAAGGAATTGCCCAGTTAGAAAAATACTTGGATAGTCGGAATGCTGCAAAGGGATATCTGCTAAGTTTTTCTTTTTTGAAGAATAAAGAGTATGTTTGTAGAAAGTTGGGAGAGTGTGAAACAAAGAAAGAAATTTTTGAAGTTGTAGTATAAAGTATAGATCTGTAACACACTGTTACGGTTTTGCAAACCCATTTTCAGAATGAGTTGAAAAATAAATGAGATATGGGTATACTATATAAGAAAAGCAACGGGGAGCTATCAAAATGGCTGAGAGGAAGGTGTGCCCTTCGACCCATGAACCTGATTTGGATAATGCCAACGTAGGGAAGTCTGGATAGAAGAGATATGCCATATTCATTTGAAAGAAATTGAGATGGTGTTTGTAAGTATAAAAAGAGGACTCTATGGGAGTCCTCTTTTTGGTTTTATAGGCTTTTGACACGATAAAACAGAAGGGAAGGGAGAACATGGTCACAGTAAATGGTGAAAAAAAGGAATGGTCGGGAAAGACGGTTGAGGAAATGCTGCAATCCAGCGGATACCAGATGGAACGAGTTGCGGTAGAGCTAAATGAAGAAATCCTTCCAAAAACTCAATACGCAGAAACCATATTAAAGACCGGGGACTGCGTGGAAGTCATTGAATTTGTTGGAGGGGGCTGAAAAACATGGTAACAAAACAGGAGCTCAGACAGGCGCAGGTAAAGAAGCAGGGAGAGGCGTTGCAGGAAAAACTGGAAAAAGCAACCGTTGCCATTTGTGGTTTAGGAGGATTAGGCTCCCATGTAGCTGTTTTACTGGCAAGAGCAGGGGTAGGAAAGCTGATTCTCATAGATTATGACCGGGTGGAGCTTACCAATCTCCACAGACAACAGTATAAAGTAAGTCAGGTTGGGAAATACAAGGCAGAAGCCCTGGAGGAAAATCTAAAGGAAATTGCACCTTTTGTGGAGCTTGAGGTGCATAATGAAAAAGTAGAAAAAGATAATATGAATCGATTGCTTCAAAAGGCAGATATCGTTTGTGAGGCGTTTGACAATGCAGAGACAAAAGCGATGCTTGTGAATCATGTGTTAGAGAATATGCCGGAAAAATATATGGTTGCCGCTTCCGGAATGGCAGGAAGTGGGGATGCAAATGAAATTACCACAAAGAAAATCACCTCACATTTTTATTTGTGTGGAGATGGTGTCAGCGATGTGGAAAAAGAAACGGTTTTGCTGCCAACACGAGTAGCCTTGTGTGCAACTCATGAAGCCCATAAAATTTTGCAAATAATAGAAGGTGTTAAGTATGAAGGATAGTTTAGTAATTGGAGGGCGTGAGTTTCATTCACGTTTCATATTAGGTTCAGGAAAGTATTCCATGAAATTGATCGAAGCTGCCATTGAGGATGCAGGGGCAGAAATGATTACCCTTGCTGTTCGAAGAGCCAACAGCAAAGAGAATGAAAATATATTGGATTATATTCCAAAAGGAGTCACCTTATTGCCAAATACATCAGGAGCAAGAAATGCCAAGGAGGCAGTTCGTATTGCCAGACTTGCCAGAGAATTAGGCTGTGGGGATTTTGTAAAAGTTGAGATTATGCGTGATACAAAATATTTATTGCCGGATAATGAGGAAACCATTCGTGCAACTGAAATGTTAGCCGATGAAGGCTTTATTGTAATGCCTTATATGTACCCGGATCTAAACGTAGCAAGGGACTTAGTGAATGCAGGTGCAGCTACCGTTATGCCCCTTGCCGCTCCCATTGGCTCCAACAAGGGCCTTGTAACAGAGGAATTTATTAAAATTTTAATAGAAGAAATCGATGTGCCAATCATTGTGGATGCCGGAATTGGAAAGCCGTCAGACGCCTGCAGAGCAATGGAAATTGGAGCTGCAGCGGTAATGGCAAATACGGCATTGGCAACTGCAGGGGATTTAAGAGAAATGGCAAGTGCCTTCCGTTTGGCAATTGAAGCAGGAAGAAAAGGATATCTGGCTGGTCTTGGAAGAGTTCTTACAAGAGGTGGAGAATCTTCGGATCCTCTTACCGGATTTCTTAGAGATTAGAGGTGATAGGAAATGGAACAAAATTTTATTATAGACAGTTCGGAACTTTCACCGGAGGCAAGAGAAAAAAAGAGACAGATTGAGAACAATCCTGCCTGCAGAACCAATCCCATGGAGTATTTACCGGATATGGAACAGATTTCTTCGGATGTACGGGAACAGGTGATGAAGCAGGTAGAAAGCTATGAATACAAAGCATATACTTCAAAGGATGTAGAAGCTGCATTAAGTCATGAAGTGTGTACCGTTGAAGATTTCAAAGCCTTGTTGTCACCTGCGGCAGCACCTTATCTGGAACAAATGGCACAGAGGGCGAGAATGGAAACCGGAAAACATTTTGGAAATACCATTTATATGTTTACGCCTCTGTACATTGCAAATTATTGTGAAAATTACTGTGTATACTGTGGATTTAACTGTTATAATCAAATTAAGAGACAGCGGCTTACAATGGAACAGATTGAGCAGGAAATGAAGATTATTGCAGATTCTGGTATGGAGGAAATCCTAATTCTTACCGGTGAGAGCAAAAGCAAAAGTGATGTGCAATATATTGGAGAAGCCTGTAAAATTGCAAAAAAATATTTCCGTATGGTTGGAATCGAGGTCTACCCGGTGAATGTGAAGGATTATGCCTATCTTCATGAATGTGGTGTGGATTATGTGACGGTATTTCAGGAAACTTATGATATAGAAAAATACGAAAAACTGCACTTAATGGGACATAAAAGATGTTGGCCATACCGTTTTGAAGCCCAGGAGAGAGCGCTGATGGGTGGCATGCGAGGAGTGGGATTCTCGGCGTTGCTGGGATTGGCGGATTTTAGAAAAGATGCACTGGCAAGTGCGTTGCATGTATATTATTTGCAAAGAAAATATCCACATGCAGAGATGTCATTGTCCTGTCCTAGACTGCGTCCTATTGTGAACAATGAAAAAATAGACCATGGCGAGGTTGGAGAAAAGGAGCTTTGTCAGCTTCTATGTGCTTACCGGATCTTTATGCCATACGTGGGAATCACAGTATCTTCCAGGGAAAGTAAGAGCTTTCGTAACGGGATCGCAAAGATTGCCGCTACAAAAGTATCTTCCGGTGTATCCACCGGAATTGGGGACCACGAGAGAAAATATACCGGAAAGGAGCAGGACGGCGAAGAGGGCGATGAGCAGTTTGAAATCAATGATGACAGAAGCTTAGAGCAAATGTATCAGGATATGAGCCAGGAAGGTCTTCAGCCGGTTCTAAATGATTATGTCTATGTGTAAGGTAGTTTGTGTCACAAATCGCAGGCTTTGTCAGGGCAGCCTGGTGGAGAGAATTAAAAAAATCGGGCAGGAATCCATGGCAGATTATGTGATTTTGAGAGAAAAAGATTTGCCGGAACCGGAGTATGAAGCATTGGCAGGACAAGTGATACAGGTGTGTGAGGAACAAAATATGACACCGATTTTGCACAGTTATATTCCGGTATTGGAACGATTGGCAAAAGAAAGTAAGAAGAAAATTTCTTTTCATTTGCCAGTAGGAAGATTGGGAGAACTGACACAGGAGCAGAGAATTTGCGTGGAGCTACTGGGTGCTTCGGTTCACTCCTTACAGGATGCGTTGGAGGCACAGGAAAAGGGCTGTGATTACATTGTAGCCGGGCATATATTTGATACGGATTGTAAGGCAGGAGTGCCAGGCAGAGGTTTGGAATTTTTGAAAGAAATCTGCAGTGAAGTGGAGATTCCAGTATATGCAATCGGTGGAATTAATAAAGAGAATGCTAGCTCTGTTTTGGAAGCGGGAGCTTCGGGAGTTTGCCTTATGAGTGGGCTTATGGTAACAGAGCACAAGTAGGTATAAAGTAACAGTTCAGCCGGGATCATTCAAAATACGGTATGAAGTTTAGTGTATGCATTTTGAGCAATTTCTTATGGGCTGTATTGCTCAAACCGTTATAGTGCAAATAGGAACAGAAACGGTTAATGCAAAATTAGTAGAGGAAAAAAATGGTGAATCGAGAGACATTACAGTTATATGCAGTGACGGACCGGGCCTGGGAAGGACGTTTTACGTTATTGGAACAGGTAGAACAGGCTTTGAAGGGCGGCGTCACGATTGTACAATTCAGAGATAAAAATCCAGATAAAGAGGTTTTTTTGTGGGAAGCATTGAAAATCAAAGAATTATGCAAACAGTATCAGGTTCCTTTTATTATCAATGATCATGTGGAGCTGGCATTGGAAGTGGGCGCATCTGGTGTGCATGTAGGGTTAGAAGATACACCGGTTTGCCAGATTCGAAAAAAGGTGCCAAAGGATTTTATAATAGGCGCAACCGCAAAGTCGGTGGAACAGGCAGTGGAAGCGGAAAGACAGGGAGCAGACTATCTGGGAGTCGGTGCTATTTTCCCTTCTCCTACCAAAAAAGATGCAAAGGCAACTTCTGTGGAAGAACTGGGGCGAATCTGTGATGCAGTAAAGATTCCGGTGGTTGCAATTGGTGGACTGACAAAGGACAATCTGTCTGTTTTAGAAGGCACACCAATTAGCGGTGTGGCATTGATCTCCGCGATATTTGGTGCAAAAGATATTGAGAAGGAAGTTATGTTATTAAAGAAAAAAGTAGGAGAGATGCTATGCAGGCAGTAGTAAGTATCGCAGGAAGTGATTGCAGCGGTGGAGCAGGGATACAGGCAGATTTGAAGACCATGCTGGCACAGGGGGTATATGGCATGAGTGTGATTACCGCAATCACCGCCCAAAATACAACCGGTGTAAAAGGAAGTTTAACAGTTCCGGAAGAAATGGTGAGAGAACAATTACTGGCAGTGTTGGAAGACATTCCGCCAAATGCAGTGAAAATTGGAATGCTTCCAGATAGCAAACAGGTGGAAATCGTAGCAGAGTTGTTGAACCAATATGGAGTTAAAAATGTAGTATTGGATCCTGTTATGGTTGCCACGGCTGGGGATACGCTTGTGGCAGAGACAACAATTTCGGTGATGAAGGAAACGTTATTTCCTTTGTGTGAGATTATCACTCCAAATTTACCGGAGGCTGAGATTTTGCTAGGAAGACCAATCAGGGACAGGCAACAGATGGAGCAGGCAGCAGAGGAACTTTCAAAAACCTTTGGATGTGCCGTGTTAATAAAAGGTGGACATGCTACGGAACATGCAGATGATTATTTGTATGCCTATGGGCAGGGAAAATGGTTTACTGGTACTCGGGTAGAGAATCCAAATAATCATGGAACCGGCTGCACTCTGTCCAGTGCCATTGCATCCCAGCTGGCATTGGGAAATACTTTGGAAGATGCAGTAAAAATTGCAAAAGATTATGTAAGAGCCGCATTGGAACAAAACTTGAATCTGGGACAGGGAAGTGGGCCTTTGGCACATGGATTAGATTGGAAATGGAAGAAATAGGAGAGCTGAGATTATGGAGAGAACATATACAACACAGATGGATGCTGCGAGACAGGGAATCGTAACAAAGGAAATGAAAATTGTAGCCAAGAAAGAGCATATGGAAGAAGAAAAGCTGCGGGAACTGGTGGCACAGGGAAAGGTTGCAATTCCGGCAAATAAATTCCATACCTGCCTGAATCCGGAAGGGATCGGTTCTATGCTTCGCACGAAGATCAATGTGAATCTTGGAATATCAAAGGATTGCAAAGATTATGATGTGGAAATGAAGAAAGTACAGGCAGCAGTGGATTTAGGGGCGGAAGCCATCATGGATCTATCCAGTCATGGAAATACCAGTCCATTTCGTAAAAAACTTACCAGCGAATGTCCTGCAATGATAGGAACTGTGCCAATTTACGATAGTGTGATCCATTATCAGAGAGACTTGGCAACCCTTACCGCAAAGGACTTTTTGGATGTGATCGAATTGCATGCCAAAGAAGGGGTGGATTTTGTAACTTTACATTGCGGAATTACCCAAAAGACCATTGAGCAGATTCGAAAACATAAAAGAAAGATGAACATTGTATCCAGAGGCGGCTCTATGGTGTTTGCATGGATGTCCATGACCGGACAGGAAAATCCGTTTTATGAGTATTATGATGAAATATTGGACATCTGTAGAGAATATGATGTGACCGTATCCTTAGGAGATGCGTGCAGACCGGGTTGTCTGGCAGATGCTACCGACGTGTGTCAGATTGAAGAACTGGTTCGTCTTGGGGAACTTACCAAGAGAGCCTGGGAAAAGGATGTTCAGGTTATGGTTGAGGGACCGGGACATATGCCGATGAACGAGATTGCGGCAAACATGAAGGTTCAGGAGAAAATATGTATGGGTGCACCTTTCTATGTGTTAGGACCATTGGTAACAGATATTGCACCGGGGTATGACCACATTACATCGGCAATTGGAGGGGCAATGGCTGCTATGAGTGGGGCGGCTTTCTTGTGTTATGTCACACCGGCGGAACATTTGGCATTACCAAATCCTGAGGATGTAAAACAGGGAATCATTGCGAGTAAAATTGCAGCCCATGCGGCAGATATTGCAAAAGGAATCCCAGGGGCTATGGATTGGGACAATCGTATGGCGGATGCCAGAAGAAACCTTGACTGGGATGCCCAGTGGGAATGCGCCATTGATCCGGAAACTGCGAAAAAAATTCGTGCAGACCGTGCTCCGGAACATGATGATACCTGTTCTATGTGCGGAAAGTTTTGTGCCGTTCGCAGCATGAATAAAGCTTTGAACGGAGAGTACATTGACATACTGTAACCGAAATAAAAAGTATGTTTTCATTTTCCGTGAAATCCGTTATACTAATTAAAAGGCACGAAATAAAAATATAAGAAAAAATAAAAACATTAGAAAAGACTACAGGAAAGGAGGGCTGTTCTATGCATAGTTTTCTTCGGGCAATTGGATTTAGTAATGTGAAAAGTCGTTTGGATTTCCAGAAGATTTTAGGAATTATTATGGAGAATCCTACAGATTACAGTGAGACCATCATGGACAATAAGACTCGTTTTGTGGGAATGAGTAAAGAGTTCATGAAGAACATTGGTATTGGCATCGTTGGCGAGTATGATGAGAAAGGCTTTTTTTATTTGGGACACTATTTTCCTTATTGTCAGGGAAATTGTGTAAGTATGCAGGAGGATGTAAGTATTAGTAAGCGCGTGGATACGGATGCATATACCGGCATGTGTGATGATATGCGTTTTGGCGTGTCTATGATTTTTTATTTGCAGAATATGGCTGAATTTATTTACAATGGTAAGATGCTGGAAGGTGTGGCAAGCGGTGGAAAGATTTATCTTTCTGCCCTATCCATAGAAGGCAAGGTTATTCTTGGGTTGGAGCAGAACGAACAGCAGATCAGACACAGGCAGGAAGAGAACGCCCAACGAAAGCGACTGATTGCAGAAGCGAAGAGTGGAAATCAGGAGGCCATAGACAATCTCACTATTGAGGATATTGATACGTATGCTATGGTATCCCGAAGGATTCGGAAAGAAGATTTATATACAGTGGTTGAGAATACCTTTATTCCATATGGATCCGAGTCGGATAATTATACGGTGCTTGCAAATATAATAGATAGTACAGAGATCGAGAATCCTATGACAAAGGAGAAAATTTACTATATGACACTCAGCTGCAATGATATGATGTTTAACCTTTGTATCAATAAGGAGGATTTGGTGGGAGTTCCATACCCGGGTGCCAGATTCAAGGGAAATATATGGATGCAGGGTTGTGTGCGTGGATAAGGTGTGAAAGATTTTGTGAATTGCACCATATAAACATAACGAGTTGGCCTGCGAATGTATCTGTAAATAGTTACATTCGCAGGCCAACCTTTTCATAAAAGTTTAAGGTTTAGTTAATTTAAAAATTGGAGGAACTATGAAGAAACAGATAATGATCGTAGACGATGATATGAATATTGGAAATATGCTTGAAGAGGTGCTTATCCGTGAGAACTATCAAGTGTTAAGAGCTTACTCTGGAACAGAGGCTTTGATGATATTAGAAAGGGAAATGCCTGATCTTATCCTGTTAGATTTAATGCTCCCAGGCTTAACGGGGGAGGAGGTATTGCCCAAAATTAAGAACATTCCAGTCATTATAATGAGTGCCAAAACAGCTATATCAGACAAGGTCAAGCTCTTGATGGATGGGGCAGCAGATTATATTACAAAGCCATTTGATCTATCAGAATTACTGGCAAGAATCGTGGTTCAGTTTCGAAAAAATGAATCTGTATCAAGTGATTCGATCATTAAAGCAGGTGCGGTTACCCTTGATACGGAATTGCTAATATTAACAGTCAAGGGTACGGAAATTTCATTGACGAAAACAGAGTGTGCGATTTTAAAGGTACTTATGCTCAATGCAGGAAGACCTGTAGGAAGAAGCGCGATTTTAGATAAGATTGTGGAGACAACCTTGGATTGTACAGAACGTTCCCTTAAGCAGCATGTAAGCAATATACGAAAGAAAATGCAGGCAGTGGACGGAGAAGATTACATAGAAGCAATTTATGGAATTGGTTTTAAATTTAAATCTTGACCATTTCTTGACGTTTCATTTACCGATTTTTTTACCCTTTGATGTCATAATGTGCGTATCAAAGAAATGGAGGAAATATCGTGGAGTATATTTTTGAAACAAAAAACATTTGTAAAGATTATGGTAAATTTAGCGCATTAACTGACCTCAATATGTCAATTCCAAGAGGCTCTATATATGGTTTTGTAGGAAAAAATGGAGCTGGTAAAACAACATTGATTCGTATTTTGTGTGGTTTGCAAAAACCAAGTAATGGAACCTTCTGTCTCATGGGAATGGATATGAATGACAAAAACATATATAAAATGAGACACAGAATGGGGGCTGTTGTGGAATCTCCGGCAATTTACAGAGAAATGACCGCACGAGATAATTTAAAGCAACAGTACTTAAATGTAGGACTTCCAAATTATGATGGGATTGACGATATCTTAAAATTAGTCGGGTTAGAGGATACTGGTAAGAAAAAAGCAAAGAATTTTTCGTTAGGTATGAGACAAAGACTTGGAATCGCCATGGCTCTTTGTGTACATCCAGACTTTTTGATTTTAGATGAGCCAACGAACGGGTTAGATCCACAGGGTATTATTGAAATCCGAGAATTAATCTTAAAACTAAATGTAGAGCAGGGAATCACTGTGTTGATCTCCAGCCATATCTTAGATGAGTTAGCCAAGCTTGCAACCCATTATGGATTTATTGACCATGGAAAAATGGTCCGCCAGATGAGTGCAGAGGAATTAGAGAGAGAATGTCACAAATGTGTGCGTATGAAGGTAAGTGATACAAGCGTTTTAGCAGAAATCATGGAAGAACTCCATTACGACTACAAGATTATTGATGATCAGATGGCTGATGTTTATGCATCTTTTGTGTTTTCTGATATTGCATCGATCTTTGAGGGAAAAGGATGTACGATTTTTTCCATGGAAGAACACGATGAAACATTAGAATCATTTTATATCTCTTTGCTTGGAGGAACTCAATATGATAAACGCAATTAAAGTAAACTTGAGAAAGCTATTTATTGGAAAAACATATCTTAGTATCATGACTGTTACTGGTGTTGCATACCCTTTTGTGGCGTTGATGTTTACGAAAATGATATTTGCACTTATCAACCAGCAGTATGTTTTGGAAATGTCAGCTTTTGAATCGTATTCTGCATATGCAGCACTCGTGATTGCATTTGCAGTAACGAAATTTTTTCATTCTGAATTTCAGGATGGAGTTTTGAGAAATAAATTGGTTTCAGGACAGAAGCGCAAAGAAGTATTTTTATCTGCATGCTTTGTGTCATCCGTATTTGCAACTATTACACAGATCGTATCAACTCTGACGATTATCGTTTTTTCATGGATTACCAGAATTTCTATGAGTGAAATTGATTTTGGAGAGGTGATGGAGTATACATTTGTCACGGTATTGGCAGGTATTGCAGTTGCTGTTTTTTATTCCGCATTCTATTTGTGCCATGGAAACAGCAAACTAGCCATTGCGATTCCCATGGGAGTCAGTATTTTTGTAAAAATTGTGCTGACGTATATTATGGATAAATTATATCCCCAAATTGGTGTATGCAAACTGACAGGAACAAGACTTTTCGTATATCAGATGATTGATAAGTATTCTCCATATGCATATTTTTGGGGAGAAATTCGTTGGAGCTTAAGTAGTTATGTAATTGGTTCCGGTTTATTGATTTTGATTTCTTTGATAATTGGAATGATTGTATTTCAGAGAAAAGATTTAGTTTAGGGAGTGGAAAAATGTGGAAATTAATCAAAGGAAATGTGATTCGACTGTTTCAAAATAAAATATTTTTAGTAGGTTGTGCCATTGCCATGCTTGCTACTTTTACATGGTGCGCTGGGGTAATTGAAATCTTACCAGTTTTAAGCGGGAAACCAATGGAGCGGATGATTTTTATCTCAGGAACGATATTATTCTTTTTTACCTTATTTGTGCCTATTTATGTTGGAGTAGAGTACACAGATGGTATCATTCGAAATAAGATTATTACAGGTCACAAGCAGAAGACAATTCTCGCAAGTGATATGCTCACTATGTTTGTGGGTGTTGTTTTTATGACGATTTGCTGGTTTGTGGGCGGGGTTTTAGCTGGAGGTTTTGAGTCATACAAGATCGCTGTTTTTGTACTAATCTCAATTATTTATACATGTGCACATACGGCAATTATTACAACCATTTCTTTTCGCATACGAAAACAGGTTGCTGCAATTTGTGTCAGTATGGCAGGTTTTATGATATTATTTGAGATCATGTTAATGGGAAATTTCTTTATCGATGGTATTGGTCTTCAGGCTGAAGTAAGAGATTTTGGAGTTATCATTTATAATTTGAATATTGTAGGACAGTGGTTCTCTCAAACACATTTTTCATATGGCCTTATCAGCATTTCACCTGTAGTTCATGTACTGATTTCAGTTGCGATAATTATTCTTGCATGGATTATTGGGGTGATGGATTTAGAAAAGAGAGATTTGAAATAAAAAAGTGGGAACCAAGAGGGGGAAAACATGAAGATTCTATTATGTATTTGCTTGTTTATTTGTATATTGCTAACCATAAAAATAATTTCATTGAAAAAGTCTGTGCGACAAGTCCGCGCAGATTTTTTCGCACGTTCAGAGGAAAATACCAATGCTATGATTGGAATTTCCACAAATGATTCTGATATCAAGGCATTGGTTTCGGATATGAACCAGGCAATCGATAAAATGCGGAAAGCATATCATATTTATGAGCAGGGGAATGCAGAGATGCAGACGGCTATTACTAGTATTTCCCATGATATCCGAACACCACTGACAGCCATTAGTGGTTATTTGGAGTTGTTAAAGCCAATGGAAAAATCTGAGGAAGTGGAGAAATATTTGAACATCATCGAAGAGAGAACAAAACACATGAGAAAACTTACGGAGGAACTGTTCGAGTATTCTATGATTACCAGTAAGTCGGAAAATGAGATACAGTTAGAGGATGTGGAACTGAATCGAGCATTAGAAGAATGTATCATAGAATATTATGGTGCTCTGACCGAGAAAAATATTGACCTTACAGTAGAAATGACCGAAGAAAAAATCATACGTCGCCTGGGGAAAACAGAGGTGGATCGGATTTTTTCAAATCTCATTAGCAATGCTTTAAAATATAGTGATGGGGATTTGAAAATTGAACTGAGAGAGGATGGGGTTATTTGTTTCTCAAACCAGGCAGATAAACTATCACAGCTTTCTGTGGAGCGATTATTTGGACGGTTTTATACAGTGGAAAATGCCAGAAATTCTACAGGACTTGGACTTTCCATCGCAAAAACATTTACAGAAAGAATGGGTGGAAAAATAGAAGCGGAATATAAGATGGGAAGATTGTATATAATCTTGACCTTTTCTTGACTTTTTCTTAGCTGCTTTCTTGACTGGAGTATTTCATAATAGCATTATCAAAAGATTTAGGAAGGTGTCGTAAATGAAAACATATCCATTAAAAGTAATAGGAGTTATTTTAATCGCTATTATGATATTGCCATGTATTGGTATGGCAATGATCAAATTTCCAGTCAAAACTGCAGAAAAAAAGATTCCAGATATGGAAAAGTATGCAGAGTCCGTAGAAAATTTTCAAATTCCAGAAGATGCGGTGATTGTTGGAATTGGGGAAGCAACCCATGGCAATGTGGAATTTCAAATGCTAAAGCTGACTGTGCTACAGAAGCTTGTAAAGGAAGGAAAATGTAGATCCATCGCCTTTGAAATGCCTGCTGGAAGCGGGGCAATACTGAATACCTGTGTACATGAAGAGGGCAGTTCCGTTGAAAATGCAGTGAAAAGTTTGAGTTACGCTTTGTACCGCACAAAGGAAATGACAGCATTGGTTGAATGGATTCAGGAATATAATATGTCTGTGGATGTAGCCCAACAGATTAACATTTATGGAATCGATATGCAGTGTGCAACAGAGGGTGGAAAATATGTAGCAGATTATGTACGAAATAATTTCGTGGAATTTTTTTCAGAAGAGGAAGTTTCAAGAATACAGGAGGTGGCAGACTGGGATCTGTTATCTGATGTGACTCTTGCAGATACAGATAGAGAATTATTTCAACATGTACAGACAGTTTTAAAAGAAAATGCATCCGCCCATGAAAAGGATTATCTGTTTGACCAAGTCTTATTTAATACAAAAATCGTATTGGAAGCCTTTGATGCACCATCTTTTGATGAAAATCCAGATGAATACAGTGATTATAGAGATCGGTGTATGGCAAAGAATGTTCAACTGGTAGAAAAAATGGAAAAAAACAGAGGTTTTTCACAGGTTGTGCTCACAGGACATAATGGTCATGTTATGAGAGGGGAAGCTGTTTCCTATGGAAATATTCCACTTGGTCAGCGCCTGACAGAGAAGTACGCAGAAAAATATTTTGTCATAGGTACAGAGTTTTTCCACGCGGATGTGAATATCCATACTGCAGGCACATATGGAGAGGATTACGAAAGAAAAAATCATTATTTCTGTTCTGCTGATCCAATTGCTGCACAAGCAAAGGATATGGAAAATGGCATGTTCTATTTGGATTTTTCAAAGGTAACAGATACGAACAGTAAGCTCTATGAATTACTTCACAAAGAGATTGATATGGGAACTGTGGGAGAAGGCTATACGGACTGGATCATGTTAAGTATGTCTTACAGAACCAGACTGGTGCAGGCAGAACGCTTTGATGCAGTGATTTATGTGTATCGAGCAACGCCAATTGAACCATATGAGAATTAAGATATATTTGGCTATATGAGAAAGAATATTCGGCCTCAATTTTATTGTGTTGCTGCTATTTTGTACATAGCTCATATATTGAGTAGATATAGGTGGAGAAAGAAAAAATGCAGGAATGTTTTTTGGTACATTCCTGCATTTTCTTATGATTTTTTGCTTTTTTTAACTGGTTTCTTATCCAAATCTCCCGGTTGATATGCACTGTCAAAATAACAAATGACAGGCGTACCGGTTTCTATATTTTCAAATATAGTTTGAGCTGCTGTATATGGCAGATTGACACAACCGTGGGAGCCGTTGGTTAGATAAATGTTTCCACCAAAACTTCTTCTCCAGGTGGCATCGTGAAGCCCGATTCCGCCATTGAATGGCATCCAAAAATCGACAGGAGTCCGATAGCTTGCGTTGGAACGGGCACCGAGGATGGCATCTCTCTCACGATATAGGATATAATAACTTCCCTGTGGGGTAACGGTATTGTTTCGAACGGAACCGGATACAAAATCTGACTCTACTACCAGTTTTCCTTTTTTGTAGAACCATAAATGTTGTGCAGTCAGGTTAATCTCCACAAAAGTATTTCCCCAGTCTTTTTTGCCAAAAGTGGAAGCTTTCTGCCAGTATTCCGGAGTCCGATTCTTTTGTTTCCCTTTTTTGATCATTTTGGTAAGCGCCTGTACTTCTTTGTCCTGGTTGATCACCCATCCGTAATCCCCACCATAAACAGTGGCTGTGTGTCCGGTAGAAGCCTGGAAGGTACGTTTTGTTCCTCTGGTGTTATATTTCTTTGCCAGTTTTGCAACATAGGCGGATATTTTTTTACGATCTAGGTTTGCTTTGCATTTTTTCTTATTCACTTTTATCCACTTATGAATGGTGTCTCCATTCAATAATTCTGATTTTTTGCCAAAAGTATATGTAATTTCTGTCTGATTCATTTTTTGGACTTTGTTGTAAAGCTTGTTCAGTTTCTTAGAATCACTGGTGATCCTTGGCTTCACATAGCAATCCGTAGTATCTAAAGTTAAGGTATCCGCAAGTGAAGCAATGGAAGCTCTCACGGCTGGAAAAAAGGTTTCCTCATTGATGAGAGAACCCCGTTCTTCGTTTATCATATAGTAACCCTGACCGTCTAAGTATGCCACTGTGGCATTGACCGGCTTCTTTTGGTTTTCCGAATCAAAAAATGTTAGTTGTTTGTAACGGTCAATAAGAGCATTTTCATCATAAGTAGTGCAATCTGCCACTTCCTGTACATCGGAGTGAAACAGGGAAGTAATCCATAAGAAAGGATTCTGTGCAGATAAGTAATTGGCAACATCCCCGGTTGCTTCGTAAGTTAAACCAATATCCTCAGCAGTGATTACATCGCTGACATCATTCCTACCCAGTAGGGTAAGTGTATAATTCTGCACTTCTGCAGCCAGTAATTCTTCTGTCTTTTTTGTTGTTTTACAGGAAACATCGATTCCGTTAATTTCTGTGTGAAAAAAGAAATGTGTGGAAAAATAAATTGTGAAAATCAGATAGAGTGCCAAAAGCACTCCTAGTGAAGCAACTAAGGCAATCAATGCCCGGTTGCGTGGAAACCCCTTCTTCATATGTAACTCCCTCGTCTTATCTATTTTGTAGTTGTAACTATTCAGAATATACATGATAGCTACCATTCCGTAACAGTTCAGCCGGGGGCTGTCCTGTTACGGCTCACAGCAAGCTTACGCATGGAAATTGTTACAGTACAGAGGGTGCCATTCGTAAAATGCCAGAATATACAATGTAGCCAATAATATACATCTTGGCTGGACATTTTACTCATGACGCCGTCATCGGCTATGTCTGAGTCTGTGCAGTAACTGCAAATTGCTGTGAGCCATACCTAATTTACACTTTCATACGTCCTTGCACAGCAATGTGTGCAGGGACTACCTGAACTGTTACACCATTCCCTCAAAATCGTCTAGTATTTTATTAGGTGATATTTATTATATCGTGCGAATTGTCGTATGTCGATAGTTTTTTGACTATCTTACTTGGTGTTAAGCTTATATCCAATTCCCCATATAGTGGCAATATATGGGGAATTATTTCCAGCAGCATCTAGCTTTTTACGCAGATTGCTCATATGAACAATTATAGCACTTTCATCTACATAAATATCATCCCATACCTGCTCTAAAATCATGTCTTTTGTATATACTTGATCAGGATGTTCAATCAATAATCGTAACAATTCGTATTCTTTAGGGGTAAGGGTAATTTTGTTATGTGCTACAATGACTGTTTTTGCATTATCATCTAAAACAATATCCCTATATGTGTAAACCTTATGCTGGTCTGAAGATTTTTTGGAGCGTCTAAGAACAGATTCCAACCTCGCTAAAACTTCTTCAAATACAAATGGTTTCGTAATATAATCATCAGCTCCATTCTGAAGTAAGGAAATTTTAGAACTCACTTCTCCTTTTGCAGAAATGATTAAAATAGGTATATCACTATTTCTACGGATTTGGTGCAATATTTTTTCGCCAGATAAATCAGGCAACATCAAATCTAGCAATATTGCTTGGTATGGTGTATTAGAATTATTGACTTTTTCATAATAGCTAATGGCATCGAAACCATTATAAGCTATGTCAGATTCAAAATTTTTACGCAATAAAAATTGTTGTAATAAAAATGCAATCTCTTCATCATCTTCTATAATTAGTATTTTTCCCATTTTACAATCCTCCTGATACATACTTTGACACTATATCATATTAAAATTTACCTGTCAAAAATCCAAATTGGACAAGCTTATTCATTATTTTATTAAGAAAACATTAGAATCTTTGCAAAATCTTTAGAATCATCATTAGGATTTCTTAATGTTTTGTATATATACTTTTTATAGACTAGCGAAAGAGGTGTTTGATAATGGAAAAAAATGCATTGGAAATGCAACAAGTATATAAATCTTATAAAAAGATTGACATACTTCAGAATATAAACCTATCCATTCCAAAGGGCTCTATCTGTGGCCTAATAGGTGAAAATGGTGCAGGAAAGAGTACTATTATGAAATTGATTGCTGGAACAAGTTATGTATCTTCAGGCAATATTTATATTAATAACAAAGATGTTACACAAGGAAACCAAGAAGAAAGACGAAATATGGGTTGCCTGATTGAACATCCTACCATTTATAAAGATATGACTGCATGGGAAAATCTCGAAATACAACGGGTAATGAGGGGGATTCCAGGCAGGGAATGTATTGATGAAGTATTGAGGGCTGTAGATTTACATGCAGCTGCTAACCAAAAGGCAGGCAAGTATTCGTTAGGAATGAAACAACGCTTAGGAATTGCCATTGCTATGCTTGGTGAACCGGAATTTTTGATTTTGGATGAACCGATGAATGGTTTGGATCCGGAAAAGATACATTTTATTCGAGAATTTTTATTAAAAAGGAACAAAGAATATCATACAACAATACTAATTTCAAGTCACATTTTAAAGGAATTGGAACACATGGCAACAATGTATTGCTTTATTCATAAAGGACATATTCTTGAAAGCATTACAAAAAGAGAGCTGGATGAAAGATGTCGTCAGCACATAGATATTAGAGTAAGTAATGTTCAACAGGTTTGTGCAATACTTGAAAACAAATTGAAAATCTCTGAAATAAATGTGACTGATAATGGTAGAATTCAACTATTTGAAATGCTGGAAAAACCTGAAGTTATTTCTCGCTGTATAGTAGAAAATGGCTTTGATTTGTATGAATTAGCAGTTAGACAAGAGACACTGGAAAATTATTATATGGATCTTTTATTATCCGCAGATGATTAGAGGGGTAAAGTATGAATTTAATTAAAACTGAGTGGAAAAAAATTTGGTATGGAAAAAAAATAGTCCATATGCTGATCATGTGTTTTGCTGTTAGTCTGTTTTGTATTGCACTTATGATCATGGCAAAATCTAATAGTAGTTTTTTTGGTGTTATGCAAGCATATTATGAAGTCGGAAAGAATGAACCTAGTATAATGCATGAGGATACAGAGATATCTCCAGAAAATTCTATAGGTTATATATTAGGATTAAATGATTGGAACAAGCCAAAAGGGTTTGAAATATACCGTTCTGCTATGTTTCCTACATTCATTTTTATAATAATTTTTTTAATCAATATGTCTTCACTCTATTCAAAAGAGTACTCTTTGCTTATGTTCCGGCAGGCAATTTTTTGTGGAGCGGGAAAACTACGAGTATTCATTTCTAAATTTTTTGTAAATTTTATTTTTTATGGGATTATATATTTTGTAAACATTGAAGGGTTATATATATTCTTTAGCATATATACTGGATATGTCCCATCTGGGGAAGATATCGTTATGCTATTGTTATCTCTTTTGCTGAGTTTACTTAATTGTGCAGTATTTGAATCAATGGCTATTTTGCTTGTAGTATATACGAAAAATTCTATTGTTGGAATTGTTGTTAATGTACTTTGGTTCTTTAGCAGTTTTATGATTTATCCTATGTTGCATAAAGATTTTTGGGGATACGGAAGGGCAATTGGTATTTTTGCTACCTTAAGCCCAGGAACATATTTATATAAAATCTGTTCAGGATTAGTTACAAAGGAACTGATTTTGAATAACTCTGTATATGCTGCATTCATGTTATTTGTGCTTTGGAGTTTTATAATGTTGAAACTAAGAAAGCAGGAAATTTGATAGGAGTAATAAATATGACGGTTAAAATGATTAAAACAGAATTAAAAAAAATACGTTTTTCAAGACTCTCAAAAATAGTTCTTCTCATTATGATAGCTGCTTATTTTACAAATATTTATTATTGTGTAAGTACCGTTATACAATGTGAGGGAGATTTGAATGGAATGAATTCACACTTGGGGATTTTGTCTACAGATATTGATGATGGGAAAAATAGTCAATTAATAACAAATACAAATACATTTGGTTACTGGTTGGGTATGAATGATTGGGGAAATATAAAGTTTTTTGAAATTTATAGAACAGCGATGTTTCCCTCGTTATTGATTGCAATTTTATTTGTAATATACTTTGTGGTTTCCTTTGGAAATGAATTTTCCGGATTAACGTTGAGACAACAAATTTTTTATGGTACGAAACCACTGTGTGCCTTATGGAATAAATATATTGCGAATTCTTTAGTATTTGGTATTTGTTACATAATAGCTAATACTGTAGTTTGGTTTTTTTTGACGATATGGCTTAATTTTCAATCTTCTATTGGGGACTTGATTATCATTGTAATAGCATCATTATTAAATTTGTTATGTTTTATGACCTTTGCCAACATAGGAGTATTGCTGATTACGATATTTCAAAAAATCTCGCTTGTGATTGGTATATCCATAAGTTGGATACTTGTTGATTATATCTTCTATCTAGGATGTGTCACAAATATATGGAATTACGGAAAAGTAATTGGTTATATGTTAATTGCGAATCCGGGGACATATATGTATAAGATTAATAATTATGGTTTAGGAATAAATTGTGAATTGGTTACTCAAATAATAATTAATTTTATAATTACACTAATAATCGTATGGGGAATATTAGCTGTATATCTAAGAAAAAAAGAGTTTTAAAATGATATCAACGTGTGCTAAAAATAATGCACGAGGATACTTTGGATAAAGAAAGTCGTGTTTTTTTCTTGATTACTTGAAGAAGATCAAAAAAACCATATTATAGTTATTGTTTCTCATGATAACAACTTGATCAATCAGTGTGACTACACGGTAGATTTGAACATGTAATAGGTGGCTAATAAGGAGAATTATTCAAATGAACGTAAATATTCTTTTGATAACCACGGTAATAATAATGATGGTTATAGTAATAATGCTAGCATGGCATATTATATCAATAAAACTAGAAATTCGTAACATTATTAATCAGCTAGAAAGTATAGAGACAGTTTCAGAAGAAAATAATAATCACTACATCAGAATAAATAATTCCTATCATGATTTGGAAAAGTTAGCTGAGATGTGTAACAAAAAGATGAAAACGGATTTGAAATTAAAGGTACAAATGAATCACCAGTATAATCAAATGTTGCAGATGGTTAGTGGATTGGCTCATGACTTTAGGACTCCAATTACAGTAATATTAGGTTATTTAGAATTAATGGAAAAAGATAGTGTGGACAACAAAGAATATATGGTAGCAATAAGAAACAGAACCATTCAACTCAACACATCGGTCAATCGTCTATATGATTATTTTCGTATTGGGAATAGTAAAGTTATTCAAAATCAGTTATTGAATTTAAGATTTTTTATTCCGCAAATATTAGGGGATTTGTACAATGTAGTAAGTAGTTATGGTGTTGAGGTAAAATTAGATACAAAATATACGAACTGTACTATTGTTGCGGATGAAGAAATGTTAAGCAGGGTTATGGAAAATCTTTTGATAAATGCTGCAAAATACAATACTGGAAAAACAATTGATATCAAAATATGTCCGGGGGAAGATAATTATGTGGATTTAAGTATTTCAAATTACTCTACCCCTTTCTGCGATAATGACTTAGAACGAATATTTGATATGTTTTATAGAAAAGACACATCTAGACATGATGGCAGTAGTGGCATTGGTTTGTCTATTGTAAAAGTATTTGTTGAAAAAATGAATGGCAAAGTTTTTGCAGAATATGTTGATAAAAAATTTATTATAACCACTTCGTTTTTGCAACACGAGATTCCTGTTGTATCTTGCTCTACGGATCAAAGCAGTAACTTATAGGAATAGGCAGTCTTAGGAGGGCCTCGTTATTATATTTTTCAATTATTAAAAAGAAGGAGCATAATCATCAAGAGGATAAAGAGTGCTTCTAAAATAGCTCCTAAAATACATGCAATCTTTAATTGATGCCCCTTGAATAATTTTCCCATAGCAAAAAATAGGAATGTACCAAACGCGCCTCCTGCCGTGTTTGTGATCAAATCGGTTATATCGCTTGCGCCAAGTGCAAATACCCACTGAAGAACCTCAAAACACAGACTTAACATCGCACTGGCTATGATGCCAAATGTAACCTTTCCCTTTCCAAAAGCCGAAAAGAAAAAGCCTGCTGGGACAAATACCAGTACGTTATATAAAACTTCCGTTTGATGGAATCTTGTATTGGATAATTGGTCGTAATGAAATGGAATTAGATTGATTCCTCTCATGGAAGGGATTTTATCAATAGAATCAGCCAATTTAAATAGAATCAGCCAACAAAGAAATAATAAATATATTCCTATAACAACATATTCAAATGTTTTTTTCTTTTTCGTTTGCATTTTTGTGTCCTCTTAGATAAATCAAACTTCACAGCGTTTCTTCCGATACTTATATAAAGCTCAACAATGCCTGTACTTGTTCATATGCATCTCGCAAGGTCATTTCTATACTTTCTTCATCATCTAAATCCAAGAAATCTACCACATCCTTGGGTCCGGCATGATTCTCAGATGCAAATTTGCCTGCTAATTTCTCTTTCGCCTCTGTCACAAGATTTTTCTCCCTTACAGGTTCAAATTCTTTTGCCAGTTCTTTCACTCCACCAATATAATGCTTGATGATAAAATATATGTCGTAGGCATCCTTTGCTTTTCCTCTGCCCATTGCTGCAGTTTTCATTATTATGTATGGAACTACTGCCACAACATTTACATTAGCTACATCTCTTATCACTTAATAATCTCCTTTTTCAAAACTGCTTCCGCCATCTCTTCTCCCCTGCCTTTTATCTGCATACTATCCAGATATATTTGCAGTGGTGATACTACTACAGAATCGTCAATTACTCTGTAGTCCTTGATATAAGAATCATTCTCTAATGGAAAAATAATGACATTTGAACCACTGTCTACCTCTTTTATTTCTAAATATATGATTGCTTCCTGAATATCCTCCGGTGCTATATATACATGTACCTTATTATATCGCACCACTGGTGTATATCGCACTCCACCGGACAATCCGGTAAGATAAGAATCAATTCCCATATCTTTCTTTAATTTCTTTAATCGCCCCTCGATGACAGATACATTGTCCAAACCATAGCAGGAGTAGGCTGTTATTTCCTTTTTTCCATAGCTTTTGCTCCATGTAAGCAAGAGCGACTCTGCGTCAATAATCCTATAACCATCAATTACTTTTTCTGCCCACGCATTTTCTACCAGATAATTCATCAGTTTAGAGACCTGCCCAATACTACAATTTACCCTTTCAGCCAAATGCTTCAGCTTCCATATTTTAGTTACATCTGCAAACAGTTCACGCAGAATATATGAAGATACTACGGAAGTCCTTTCAAATATTGACACTGCCTTATGTTCCTTTGGCTGCTGATTCTTATTCCCCTTTTCACACAAAAATACAGAATGGCCTACAAACCAACAATTTCCAGCATAATCGAAATAACCCATTCCATTATCTTCACATATTTGTGCAGTACGCTCCGAAATATATGGAGCAACAATAATACTGACTCCCTGGCACTTATCCTGTCTCTCAATCAGTTTCAGAATTGTAGATGGAAATACTCTATTCACGAAGCAGGCATTTATTTTAAATTCATACCCATCATCCATCTCCACAGATGCAATAAAACCATCTTCTGTTCTGCGGACAACCTCATACTTTTGAATATTTGGAAGTTTTAAAAATTTATTTTCTACACATTCTAATCCATTCCTATCAATTTTCACTCTAATCACCACTTTCACTACCGTAGTGAAACCTATTATATCAGTGAAACTTGTTTGCGTCAACCTGTCTTTTTGTAAAGTCTACAACGTTTCAATAAAAATTGTAGGCTTTACTATTTAATTTCTGCCTTACTTACAACCTATCCATTTTCAATCCTACCAAATAACAAATTCTTTTTTGATTTTCTATTATTTGGTCAGATATACGATATGGAAAACATAGAACTACGAATATGTAAATAAAAAGCGGCAATGATTTCCTCATCATTACCGCAAATATTCAATGTTCCCTGCGGGAATCGAACCCACAACTACAGCTTAGGAGGCTATTGTTATATCCATTTAACTAAGAGAACAAAGTAGTGTACTCTGAGCCTTACAAAAAGAAAACTCAGAAATGCACAACTATTAATATTATAGAAATATAGTTCTTAATTGTCAACTAGCGATTTTGGCAGATGTAACGATGTATATGCCTATATTAAAAATGGCATTAAATAAAATGGTTTCAATAATAGCATTTCTTCTTTTCCAACATCCTTCTGTGACAACAGATATATTTTATTTACATTCTTTGAATATTTTTTAGAAAATTCCCATATTGACTCATGTTTTCCAGTACCGGAAGACTTAATCTCAAATGCATTTACCTTACTTCCTTCTGAAATCAAAAAATCAACTTCGTAATAATGGGTGCTGCCTTTTTTTTCCCATGTATAATAATAGAGTTCTCTTCCAGATGCAGCGATCATTTGTGCAGTTAGATTTTCATAAAGATAGCCCAGATTGGCTGGTAATTTGTCAGAAAGTAATTTTGCATACACATCATTTTCTATTACGGGTCTATCAATAAACATAAGTGTAACAAATAATCCCGTATCAGAAAGGTATAATTTATAGCTATCAAAATCCTTTGTATTAGCTAAACTAACTCTTGGATCTGTGGAATTATAGCATGGTAATACTGTCTTTGAATCAATTAGTTCATACAACAATTCTTCTGCTTTTGTATTATTTTTTTTTCCGATTGCTGTTGAGATTCTGTATTTTTTTGAATCCTTTGCTAACTGAGCCGGAATAGAATGATACAACGAAGATATTCTTCCAGATGAATCAATTTTTTTAAAATCCTCTTCATAAAGAGAAATAATCTGTCTTTTTACCTGGTCGATTTCAGAAAAATTTTTCCCTTCAAGATAGGCCTCTACAGCCTGTGGCATACCGCCTACAGCCATGTATATTCTCAAGTCTCTCATCAGTTTACGATTGGTTGATTGTCCAACTCCAGTTCCCATACTATATACTTGTCGCAGAAGATCAAAGCTATTCCTTGTTGCTTCGCAAAATTCTTCGTAATCCATTGGATACACTTGTATTTTCATTTCCTCAGACGGGATCAGAATGTCTTTCACATTCTTCTTTATGGAAATCAAGGAACCCGTTTCCAAATAATGATATCTTCCATCAAATACCAAATGCTTAATAGCCTGTCTTGCCTTTGGAAATAATTGTACTTCGTCAAAAATAATTAGCGATTCATGTTCATGCAACGTCACTCCTGTTTCAGCCTGGAGCCTCAAAAAGAACATATTTAGATTTCCAATATCATCAAAGCATTCAAGGATATTGTTCGTTATTTTTGAAAAATCCAGTAAAATATATGATTTGTATTCGTTTCGAGCAAAGTTCACTGCAATCGTTGATTTTCCAACTCGCCTAGCCCCTTCAAGTAATACAGCATATTTATCCGAATAGTTCTTTTTCCATTCTAATAATTTGTCATATGCTTTTCTTTTAAAATACATATCTCCACCTCCCAATATAGAGATGTTATAACATATAATGTGTCATTTTTCAATGTTATTTACCCTGTATTTGTGCGTTTCTTCAATGTTTGTTTTTGGTAAAATGTGCTTTTCTTCAATGTTTGGTTTTGACAAAATGTGCGTTTCTTCAAGAATATTATGAATCACATAAAATATTATTTGCATTTTTTTTGCCAGTTATTCTATTATCAAATCAGTTACAGTTCACATACCTGAGAACTGTAACATTTCTCTGAATTGCACTATCCAGAAAGATACGGTATGATAGTACATGGAATGAAAGAGAGGAAACGCAAATGAATGAGAGAGAACATTTATATGATAAGTTACAACAGTTACAGGAATCGAAAATGTATCCGTTTCACATGCCGGGACATAAGAGAAATTTAGAAAAATTGCCTCATTGGAATCCCTATGCTATGGATATTACAGAGATTGATGGATTTGATAATCTTCATTCGGCAGAGGAGATTCTAAAAGAGATCATGGAGGAGATTGCTGCATTTCGTGGGGCAGAGGAGTCTTTCCTTCTGATCAATGGAACCACATCAGGGCTTCTTTCAGGAATCAGCTCCTGTGTGAAGCATGGCGAGGAAATTTTAGTGGCAAGAAATTGTCATAAGGCGGTATATAATGCCATTTATATCAATGAATTGACACCACACTATAGTTATCCACCAGTTTTCCACTTTTTGGGGATGAATGGCGGTGTTTCGGTGGATGAAATCGAAAAAATGTTGATAACTTTTCCAAAAACAAAATTAATTGTGGTTACTTCACCGACTTATGAAGGGGTAGTGTCTGATATTCCGGGAATTGTGAAGGTGGCTCATGCCAAAGGAATACCAGTTATGGTGGATCAGGCACATGGCGCCCATTTTGGAATGGGAGAGAAGCTGCCCCAATCGGCGGTGGCACAGGGAGCAGATCTTGTGGTTGAGAGTGTGCATAAGACGTTACCAGCTTTTACCCAGACCGCTTTGTTGCATGTGCAGGGAGAGTTGGTGGACCGAAGTCATTTAAAAAAATATTTGGGGATCTATCAGACCTCCAGTCCTTCGTATCCTTTGATGGCCGGAATTGAGTGGTGCATGGAATATTGTAAAAAAGAACAAAAGAAGGAATTTGTTCGTTACGAGGAACGGCTCCATCGGTTGCGTCATCGAATCGAACGGCTGGAGATGATTGAACTGTTTGATGGGGAGAAGATGGAAAAGGAGTTTGGCTGCGTGGCATATGATCCTGGAAAGCTGGTATTTGGAGTGAAGGAACATTTGCTTACAGGAATGGAAATCTATGAAAAACTCCGTGACAGATACCAGTTACAGATGGAGATGGCTTCTGTATATTACTGTATTGCCATGACCAGTGTGATGGATACTTCGGAAGGATTTCAACGGTTGTATACTGCACTGGAAGACATCAACCAGATTGCAGTCAGTCGAAAGCGGAAAAAAGAAGGGGCCAAAAAAGGGAAGGTGGAAAAAATAGTTGCGCCGGAACCAAATGAAGTTGTGTTTTCTCCTTATGAAGCAGAACAAAAGAAGGGGCAGCGGATGGATTTTGCCAAGGCAGTAGGAAAAATTTCCAAGGAATATGTTTATCTTTATCCACCGGGCATACCAGTCATCGTGCCGGGAGAGAGAATACATGAGAAAAATATTGCATATATCAAGACCTGCCAGTCTATGGGATTGCGTGTCATGGGATTGCAGGAACATACCATTGAAGTGGTTGATTAGCTAGAGTTTTGCAAGCAAGTCCCTCATGAGTGAGGAAATTAGGGCACTGACATGGACTTGTCCACTTGGTTGTAAAAGAGAAACGGATAGAAGAAAGGACGAAACATATGGGTAAGATTTTCGTGTTAATGGGAAAAAGTGCAACGGGGAAAGATACCATATATAAGCACTTATTGGAACAGAAAGAATTGGGATTACAGCCGGTGGTTACCTATACTACCAGACCCATTCGAGAAGGGGAGCAGGAAGGAAGAGAATATCATTTCGTCAGCAAAGCGCGTTATGAGCAACTGAAAAAGGAAGGAAAGGTCATTGAGTGGCGGGATTACAATACGGTTCATGGGGTATGGAGTTATTTTACTGTGGCAGATGAGCAATTTTCGGGGAAAGAGGATTGTCTGGTAATCAATACTTTAGAAGGGTATGCACAGATTTTGAAATTCTTCGGTCAGGAACAGGTGGTTCCTCTGTACATACAGGTGGAAGATGGGCTTCGCCTTACCAGAGCATTGGGAAGAGAACGGGAGCAGAAGGAGCCAAAGTATCAGGAACTGTGTCGCAGATTTCTGGCAGATTGTGAAGATTTTTCTGAAGATAAACTGCAAAGTCTGAATATCCATACGCGTTTTGAAAATGTGGAAATGGAAGATTGTTTAGAAAAAGTGAAAAAAGCGATACAGGAAAATAGAAGTATAGGAGTTAGCAATGAGAGAATTTGAATTATCAATTTTGGACTGGATACAACTACATTTAAGAAGTGAAGTGATGGACCAGATCATGGTGACGGTAACACGATTTGGAAATAGCGGGATTGGGCTGATCGCAGTAATAATCCTGCTATTGGCAATTCCAAAGACTAGAAAAGTGGGGAAACTGTTAGCTATCAGCCTCATAATAGAGGCTGTTATTTGCAATTTAGTGTTGAAAACAGCTTTTGGAAGAATTCGTCCATATGAATATAGGGATGGATTGGTATTGCTAATAAACAAACCAATCGATACATCTTTTCCTTCGGGACATACAGGAGCCGCATTCTCTTTTGTTTCTGCGCTGTTTTTCAGCAAAAACAAATGGTGGATTCTTGCTTTTGTGGTAGCAGCATGCATTGCATTTTCAAGATTGTATCTGTATGTGCATTTTCCTACGGATATTCTAGGCGGAATTTTGGTGGGAATCCTGGGTGGATACTTGGGAAATTTGATTGTTACAAAGAGAGAAAAAAGCAAATAATATTTAGCTATTCCAATTTAAACGAAGAATAGGTAAAATATTGATAAAATCTGTATGATGAACAGAAGGAAGTAAGGAGAGAAAAAAATGAGAAAAAAACATTTATTCACATCATTTGCATTAATTACAGCTTTATCTGTGCAAATGTTAGCACCAACCATGGGACAGCCGGCAATGGCTACAACCAAGATGAAACTAAATAAAACCTCTGCATCCATTAAGGTTGGAAAAAAGGTAACTTTAAAGGTGGTAGGATGTAAGAAATCAGTTTCATGGAGCACCAACAATAAGATTGTTGTAAGCGTAAAGAAGTCAAGCAAGAATAGTGCAGTGGTTACAGGCAAGAATATAGGAACCGCAAAAGTAACCGCCAAGGTAAAAGGAAAGAAGTTTACCTGTACCGTAAAGGTGAGCAAGAAAAAATATACCGGGGCTGCGCCTACGTTTGATCCAAGTACCATTTATCAGGGTTGGACGCCTACAACTCCGGACACAACGGGATTAACTTCAGATGCCAACACTAGTGCAACATTAGATCCAAATCCAACTGTTATGCCAGGAGGAGGGTTTGATCCATCGGCTTTGACAACTACCAATGGAGCCATAACAACAGATCGTACTTTCAAGTTTCGTCCAATCGACACAAGCAGACCGGCTAAGCTGGACGCAAAGTTCTATCTTTCAGAGTTTCAAGAAGGATTGGAAAATGCCCAGTTTGTTTACGTTAATGTTTGTAATAATATGACAGAGGATATTTTAATCGAGCCAGAGGCATATATACAGACAGATGGAATTTGTTATCCGGCATTAAATTCTGTATGTTCAGCACAAAGAATGGACTATATCCAAGTGATAGAGGGGAAACCAAAGACTTCAGAAAATGAAGTGACAGAAACAGAAAAACCTAAGGAAGAGACCGAGAATGAAGTAATAGAAACAGAAGAGCCTAGGGAAGATATAGGGAATGAAGTAATAGAAACAGAAGAACCTAAGGAAGAAACTTGGAGTGAAGATGCAGAAATAGAAGAACCTAAGAAAGATACAGAAAGGAAAGAAGCTAAGGAAGAAGAGGAGATTCGGAGCGAAGATGTTACACGAATAGCGTATGATGCTTATGATTATGTATCTGGATATTATGACGCCCATGGAGGTGCGGGGTATTTTTGGTTACCATCCAATAAAAATTCCATTTTTATGTTCTATATTCGTGTAGCCAATAAACGCTATATGACCGTTGTGAATTATAATAAGGAAGATGCCAAGTTCTACGAGGCAGATTCTTCTGACCTGTTATTTGAAATTGAAGGGGGAGAAAACAACACAGGGGCAACCAGTGCTCCAATGGTAACCGAAACACCAATACCAACCAACAATCCAGAGGAAACAACTGAACCGGAAGAAATAGGGGAACCAAAGGAGACAACGGAACCGGAGCCTACAAAAATGCCGGGCACAGAACCAGAAACGGATGCACCAGAGGAAACCGGAGAACCGGTCGCACCATCAGAACCAGAAGAACCATGGGATTGGGACAAAACACCGGAACCAGAGTATTCATGGGATTGGAACGAAACACCGGAACCAGAGTATTCATGGGATTGGGATGTAACACCAGAACCAGAGTATTCATGGGATTGAGATGTAACACCAAAACCGTTACAGTTCACATAACTGTGAGCCGTAACATTTACGATGATATTGAAGGAGGACTAATTGAAAATGTATTGCAAATTGCTATACAAAGTGTTACAGTGTAATTGAAAGGTGGTGTTTCGTATGGCAGCTAAAACGGCGAATGTTACAGCTAGAATACAACCAGATATTAAAGAATCAGCAGAAGCTATTTTGGAAGAATTAGGAATTCCAGTATCTGTTTTTATTGATATGACATATAGACAAGTAATTGCAACGAATGGGATTCCCTTTGAATTGAAAGTACCAAAATCTGTTTCGGCAAGAGATATGATGACAGATGCACAATTTGATGCTGTGATGGAAAAGGGACTTATGCAGGCTAAATGCGATGATTCAAAACCTACGAATGAAGTATTTGCAAGCGACAGCAGTGATTTATTCCAAGAGAAATCAAATAGAGCAATTGAAAAACATGGGAATGAATGATTAATACAAACGGGCAGTGTGACACTGCCCGTTTTGAATCTCTATATGTACGGAGGATAATTATTTAACTGTAATTTTTACTTTCTTTGTGTTACCGTTGGCAACTTTCAATGTAATAATTGCAGTTCCCTTTTGCTTTGATGTAACCACGCCTTTAGCGTTTACGGTAGCTACATTTTTGTTGCTGCTGGAGAAGGTTACTTTTCCAGATCCGTTTACAAGGGAATAAGAAATCTTATATTTTTTGCCTTTTTTCATGCTTTTCTTATTGGCTGACACTTTAATTTTTTTACGCTTTTTGTTTGGTTTTGTGGTTTCTTCTGATGGGGTTGCAGTCTCAGGTGCCTTTGTTACTTGTGGAGCTCCGGTTACTGCTCCTTCAGTGGCAATATGAGGGGTATTTGTTGCTTGAGGAGCACTCGTCTCTTTTGGCTGTTCAGGTGCGGAATCGTTTACTATATGAGGAGCTCTTGTCTCTTTTGGAGCACCAGTTATGGAACCTTCTGTTACAAGGTGAGGAGCTCTCGTTTCTTTTGGGAAACCGGTTATGGAACCGTCTGTAACAAAGTGAGGAGCTCTCGTCTGCTTTGGAAATCCGATTATAGAGCTGTCTGTTGCAAAGTGAGGAGCTTTCGTTTTTTCAGGACGTACACTTGTTGCTGTATCAATCCATGTTTCAGGCAAATCCAATTGCACTGGTTTTTCTAAACTAGTCATTGCCTTTAGATTAGTGTTTGCCGGTACAGCTGCAATTACTACAGTTCCTGCAAGTAGGGATGCAATCCCTTTTTTCCATGTGTTTTTCTTCATGTTTCATTCTCTCCTATCTCATAATTGTTCTACAGGGGGACAGATTTTTCTTTGTCCCAAACCTCGTTACATTATGATAATGCAGAGAATGGGTATTTTATTGCAGGAAAATTAATTTTTTTTCCGCTTTAGGTAATGGAGTTGGCTATATTAGTGTATCCTCTTTTGACATGTCCAAAAACTTTATTTTTTTGTTTATTAAATACAGTATTCAACATTGGAATGACAAATGCCGCAAAACAAATTATTTTTAATCTATTTAAATCTATTTTTAACAACTTTATAAGTTCTTACATTTTAATACTAATTTTCTAACTTTTCTACGGTTATTCCCTGCGCCTTCGCATATTTCCATAGTACAGAATTCTCATTTGTGTATACTGTTCCGCGAAAATCAACTAATGCGTATTCATCAACCTTGTCTATATTCCCACTACACTCAATGCTTTTCATGTTTGGGCAATTACTCGTCAATCCTCTTCTAAACTCTACAATACTGTCTGGTAAAACTAACTTTTCTATATATTCATTCCATGAAAATGCTAACTCATCTACTACTGTTAATAAATGACCATCGAGCTTTTCTGGCACAATAACTTCTCTTTTCTGATCTACCATTGCTCCGTTATAACAGATAAGAATTGCCGTGTCATCTGCTTTATTCACTCTATAATTATAAAGACCGTCTTCTGTTTGCTGTAGTTCTCCATATCCTTCTTCTCCAACAAATTCATTCTCTTTTTCAAAATTTTCTGCATATGCCTTTTTCATACATTTATTACCGTAAAAACTGATAATACAAATAACTGTAACAATACCCAATAGCACTGGTATCGAAAAAATATTTTTATATTTTAATTTCATGCTACAACCTCCATCTGTCCGTCATGCATTCTCAAAATAGTATCGCAACAATCCTCCAAATCATATTTGTTATGAGTTGCAATAATAACAGTTGCACCTCTGTTGGCCTCTTCCCTTAAAATCTTATGAACAAGATTTATACTTTCTTCATCCAACGCATTCGTTGGCTCATCCAATAAAATTAAATCAGGTTTCTCAAAAATTGCTTGTGCAATATTCAACTTTTGACGCATTCCTAGGGAATATTTTTTTGCTTTAAGATCAGTTTTCAACCCCACCCTACCTAATGCATCCTCAATATCCTTTTCACCAGCTACCTTTTTAATCTTTGACAAAAGCATCAAATTGTCCTTTGCTGTCATATACGGTAAAAGTTCCATATTCTCAATAATAAGACCTAAGCTTTCTGGAAAGGATATATCTTCATGTAAAACGTTTTCTCCTATCTTAATTCGTCCCTCGCTTGGTTTAATCAAGCCTGCAATTGCCCTTAATAACATGGTCTTTCCTGAGCCATTCGCGCCACATAAACCATATACTTTTCCATTTTCAAATGTTACCGAAATATTTTTTAAAACATCCGTTCCTTTAATATTTTTTGATAAATTTTCAATTGCTACTGTCATGCTTCCCTCCATAAAAATTCTTTGCTCTTTAATGTAACTACACTAATTATGTATAAACCTATTATCCAGCCTATTCCTATACCAACATGTAATAAATACTCTGACGCACTGTTGCATCCAGGATATTTGACTATATGATTAAAAAATAACAGTTTATTCAAACTCTTTGTTTTATCTACATTTGAAATGAAAACAACACAAATCATACTTACTACTGATATTGTAGCGGCCAATTGTCTTCTCAAAAATAAGCTAAGTGTAAATACTAAGGCACACACATCCACAACCGCAATATAATAATCCGCCAAAAGTCCAACTACTTTTTTTATATTGTCATTTGCGTACTGATAATCCCAAATATAGTTTAGCAAAACTATGATTCCTGTGTAAAAAAATGCCTGTAAAGATATTTTTCCAAAAATTTTTGCCATATATTTTCGTATATCTACACTTCTGGTAATTTGCAGTATTCCATAAGAATCCACATAAAACGATTTCCATTCAACAAAATAAAATACCAAAACAATAACTGGTGCCAACAACGCTAAATACATAATTTCATATCCGCCATGATCTATATCTGTGTTATTTATCCTACTAAGTACAGGCAAAGACTTATCCAGACCACTATTACATTTGAAAAAATAAAGCTGCAATGCAGATACAAATGTAACTATCATCCAAAATACTATATTTTTTCTCACAGCCATAAATCCTTTCTCCTTCTTGTAAATAATATAATCTGATATGCAAGGACAAACATTCCACTCAAACAAACAATAATACTAACACAATCTAATATTTGATACTCCAATCTGCAATATTTACCTATAATTTCAATAAAACCAAGTTTATCTCCCATCGGAAATAATACATATGTAATAAGAAAATAACCTCCTGCCAAAGAAAAAACAGTAACTAACTGTGACACAAGAACAGTATGAAAAATTCTTACATATTCCTTAAAATTCCACACAAGCATCAAATATAAGGTGAGTACTATAATCTGTAGCAGGCTTGCTTCTACTATGCCATGTTTTACTGCAAGTTCCCTATCTGCATAAATGCAACAACATACAAGTTCAATTCCTACATTTATAATAGAAAGCAAAACAGCTACCATTGCAGATTTTCCAATACGATTTCTATACCATCTATTTACATCTCCATAGCGAATCACTTGACTAATTATATTTTGTTCAGTTATGTACTCATCCGCAAAAACAAATATAATCATAACGATCACAAATAAATGCATGGATGATGTATAATCCCCAATAATGATATTTTCACTAAATATTGCTCGATCAATAAAGCCCTTATCAAACATAATCTTTAACGGAAGAAAAGAACTTAGCCGATCAATTAGCATAAGAATTCCTGCAATGAATAATCCCTTTAATGCTCTATTTTTCACTTTTTATCTCCTTATAATAAGCAGCACATCCAATAGTGGTAAACAGAATTACAGTCTCCACAAAAATTGGTCCTAATGTATCAATGCTATACTCACTAACTGGCTGAAACAACAGTACAATAGAATCTTTTTTTAGCAAAAGTACAAACCACGCAGCCATGATTACCCCATAGACATTTTTTAAGTTTGTAGACATAATGGTACACGCTGTTCCTGCCATTGCCACTATACCTGCAACAAATGCCAAAATGAAACTAAATAATAAATTAGCCATCCAAGGATGAAGAATCTGCCATTTCAAAAAGGAATCATTGATTATTTCCATTTCAATTCGTGTTATTCTTCCACCATTAAATAGTAGAAACGATACTAGCATATTTAAGCACATACTTGTCATTACAAGTACAAATGCACCACCAAAAGATAGCAATAAGCCTTTCTTGATATACTTCTTTTTTCCTATACGCGATATGATTGCATTCCTATATCCAGTTTTATTTTCATTCCAATACATGGAAGAAAATAATGTTAATAAATACATTGGCAATGGCCACAGCAATAATACTTGAAATAAATGCTTGTATCCAACAGTATTACAACGAAGAAAAAAACATTCTTCTGGTCTATATACTCCCTGTGTAGTAAATGATTTTGCAAATACTAATGTTTCAATCAGTGGATAGATTAAAATCAAAACAAACATCGCATTACGAAATTTGTTTTTCCACAACTTCTCTAAAAAAAACATAACTTTTACCACCTCTAAATCCAACCACCTACAATCCAGGTGGTTGGTAAATTATTTGCATTAAGTATCTGTAATTAGTTTGTCTCTTCGTCCCAATATCCTGAAACAGAATAAGTATTAGGTGAATCATTGTTATTTTCTACTGACAAACGAACATCCTTCTGCGATGCGGAAGATTTTGCATCATAATAATGTGCTCCTGATCCCTGCGCAATATTATGAGTATCATCAGAAACGATATTTGTACCATCCGCATTGGTTGTCAACCAAAATGTTGCTACTTTACCGTTACCTTCTGTAGAGTTTGTTAAATTTACTTTCCACTTATTCTTAGTATTAGTAGTTTGGCGATATCGAGTTGATGTTGTACTATTACCATAATGGGCTTTTAAATTAAAGCTAAATGAGACATTATCATCACTTGCCTTTGAAATCATTGGCGTTGTCACCATACACATTGCTAATGTACTTGTTACTAGAATTTTTGCTAATTTCTTCAATTTCATTTCTTATTCCTCATTTCTTTTTGTTAACAACTTCTTACATGCATGTTTTGTTATTTCTCTGTTACAAGAAGTATAACACATCTAAATATTGATAAACTTTTTCGTAACAAAAGACCATTTATTCATCCTATTTGCCATTGTACTTTTATTTTCTAACATTTAGGAAATCATCAATGCAACTTTTATTGTTACAGTTCACATATCTGTGAACTGTAACCTTTTATTTAATGAGTTTATCTATTCTTTCCGTATTCAAATTGACTTCCTCTTTTGCTAATTGTAAAATAAATATGACAATATAAGTCATTAATTGACGAACATTTTAGGAGGATTCAATACTATGTTACGAATATATCTTTGTGAAGATAACCAGAAACAATTGTCATATTTCAAAAAATGCATATCCGATGTTATACTAATAGAAGATTTTGATCTACACATGGAATTAGCAACAACGAATCCCTATCAGTTGCTAGATTCCATTTCTAATAATTTTCAGGATACTGGTCTGTATTTCTTAGATATTGATTTAGGCTCTGAAATCAATGGATTGGAATTAGGTAGAAAAATACGACAAAAAGATCCTCGCGGTTTTATCGTGTTTATAACTACCCATTCTGAAATGTCTTACATGACATTTGTATTTGTCAATCGAATTTTCAGTCAAAAGACCATCGAAAATTCAGTCACTTTTTTCTTTGATATGGCACCTGTTCATTTCAGATGCCATATGTTTTATTTTGCTATTTCTTCAAAACTTGTGCCATTTTCTTTTAATG
>JBGVLO010000217.1:0-1879 GCA_045124315.1 Lachnospiraceae bacterium | reverse complement strand
GCGGGGAAATTTCTGTGTATTTTCAACATATGCGTCCGAACGGAAGTATGTGTTTTACTGCTTGTGGAAAGATGAATGGAGAGAATATAGCAGTAGGGATGGATACACCGGAAGAAGTTGTGGAAGATTGGATGAATTCACCTGGACATAGAGAAAATATTTTAGATAAAAAATTTCAATCTATTGGAGTTGGCTGCTTTTGGAATGGTAAGGTTTGTTATTGGGTACAGTGCTTTGGGTACAAAGAAGCGGAAGGAACTGATGAAATAAAAACAAGCGGTACACAGGAAATAAAGCAGGAAATTTCAGTGACAAGAGCAAATTTGGATATATATGCATATCCTGTAAAAAATTCGTTAAATTCAAATTATATGTTGACTGGAGAATCTGGTTATTTCCGCTATGGATGGAACAACCCAATAGGATATTTTTATGCAACCGGAGTGCAGGAGGATTTTCAATTTACTTCCGATGATCCGTCTGTGGTAGCGATTAAGGAAGATGGAACATTTGTGGCACAATCAGAAGGCTCTACCACATTGCGGGTGGCATTGAAAGAAGACCCGACTATAGAGTGGACGACACAGATTGAGACTAGACAACCGGATTTAAGCAATGAACAATATGCGTTTGTGAATAATGTGTATGATACTTATACCTATACAGGGAGTGAGATAAAACCAATACCGAAGGTATATTATGAGCAATACGATTCGGTAAAAGGTATGGTAAGTAATGTTTTATTAGAGGAAGGGAAAGATTATACACTTACTTATGAAGATAATTTAAAAGTAGGAACTGCTCGGATTACCATTGCAGGTATGGGAAAATACAAAGGAAGCAGAACGATTGAATTTAGTATTCAAAAGGCACGAGCAGAAAATTTTAAGGCGGTTTCTTACACAGGGGTTTATGATGGAAAGGCGCACGGAATTGTTTTATCCGGAATGGAAGATGGGTCGACGGTAGAATACAGTACCGATGATGTTACATGGCAGAATACGCCACCTACAAGGACAGAAGTAGGGGAAACAATAGTATATTATCAAATCACCAATCCAAATTATGAAACAATTACCGGGGCGAGAAAAATTATAATTACTGCTAAGAAAATTACAGAATGTACATTTTCAGAAATTGGCGATGTTTCATACAACGGAACAGCCATAACTCCGGATGTAATCATAAAAGATGGCGAAACCATTTTGCAAAAAGATGTGGATTACAAATTGGAATATAAAAACAATACAGAAGCCGGTGAGGCACAAATCAAAGTGACAGGAATTAACCAATATACCGGAACGCAGACAGTGAAGTTTTCCATTATCCGTGATATTTCCTCATTGGAATATCCATCAATTACAGAGAAGACTTATACAGGATATGAAATAAAGCCGACTATCACAATAAAAGATGGAATAAAAATATTAAGTCAGGAAACCGATTATACGATTGTTTTTAGTAACAATATTGAACCGGGAAAGGCAACTGCAATTGTAACAGGAAAGGGATATTATTCCGGAACAAAAGTATTAGAATTTGACATAAAAAAGAATGTTTCTATGTTAACGGTGACTTCCGGTACTAAGAATCAAGAGTATACGGGAAAACAGATTTGTCCAAAAGTAACTATTTGTGATAATCTTTATGAGTTGCAGGAAGGAATCGATTATACCGTTACTTATGGAGAAAATATTTCTGTTGGAATGGGACTGGTTTATATCGAGGGAACCGGGTATTACAAAGGAGAACGTGTTATTACATTTAACATTGTCCGTGATACATCCGGAACAAAAACAAAAACGCCAAATAATACTAACACACCAACGGAAACAAACCAACCTTCGAATGTTGTTACCAAGGTACCAACGGAAACAGA
>JBGVLO010000216.1:0-6900 GCA_045124315.1 Lachnospiraceae bacterium | reverse complement strand
AACCCCCCCACTTGTCTTACTTAGAATCGTTTATTTCTTTCCCTAGTTTTCTTTCCCAGTCGTGCAAAATTTGTGCGATCTGTGTTTTGTATTTGGATAAAAACACCAAATGCTCCCCCTGTTCTTTTTTTATGTACTTTTCTTCATTTTAACACTTTTTGCAAATTTATCCAAAAAAAACGCGAAAAAAAGCGAGTCACAGAAGCTGAAAAGCTATCCTGTAACTCGCTTTTTATTGCACATTTCACTGCTTTTTACTGAAAATACCCCACAGTATCCACAAGTTCCTCTACCAACTTATTAGTATCCTCACTATTTTCCGCAATACTTGTAATGGAACCGGCAATTCCTTCTACCGATGCACTTACCTCCTCATTAGAGGCAGCATTCTCCTGGGAGATTGCTCCTAAATCCTGTACTGAACCGGTAATGGTATCTTTTGAAGTATTTAATACATTTACCTTATCAGAAATACTGTTAATCTCTTTTATCGAACCGACAATCTCACCATTTAACACATTAAACTTTTCTTTTGTGTCACTAATATATCCCTGTTCCTTGACAATCAACTCTGCAACCTCCGCAGATAACTCCACACTTCGCTCCGATTTCTCAACGATTTCATTAACCACTTCTTGAATTTCCAAAGTAGATTCATTGGTCTGTTCCGACAAGTTCTTAATCTCATCAGCCACCACTGCAAATCCTTTTCCAGCATCTCCTGCACGGGCTGCCTCAATGGATGCGTTAAGTGCTAACAAATTGGTCTCACTGGCAATGGAACTGATCATTTCAACCGCACTCTTAATACGCTCAACCGCAGTATTCGTATCATCAATCTGCTTGGCAATGTCCTTTACTGCACCTACACTCTTCTCAGAAGAATCGGATACCTGCGTCATATACTCCATAGCCTCATCATTTGCATTCTTCATAGAAGAAGACATGGATACCAGCTTGTCTGTGCTCTCAAAAATATTATCCACAGCCGTTCCAATCTCTCCAATCTGCTCGCTAATGTTCTGAACACTTTCCGCCATGTCCATAGATCCCTGTGCCAAATCTGACATGGCAGCCGAAATCTGATTTGCACCATTCTGACTGTATTCCGCCATCTTAGTTACTTTGTCCGAGCCCGTCTTCAATTCTAAAGATACCGACTTGGTCTTTCCTATAATACTATGGAGATTCTGTTGTAACACGCTACCTGCTCCAACAATTGCATTAAATTCCCTAACAATGCTCTCGCTATCAAACTCCGCATCTAAGTGACCTTCTGACAACCGTTCCAATTGTTTGGTCGTTTTTACGAGTACTGCACCCATCTTATTTGCCAAATACAAGGATACTCCAAGAAACAGAATGCTAAGGACGAAAATGACAAATATAATCTTTGTCACAACCGTTCGAATGGGACCAACTACGTTACTTTCTTTCTTTCCGGCATATGACATACCCCAGAATTTTCCATCCCCACCGTAGATTGGCATATAGTACACCATATACTTTTCATCTCCGATTACTACATTCTCTGCATTGTAATCCTTACCCGAAGACACTTGCTTGTAAATCTCTTCACTTGCCTGCGTTCCCTCCATGTAAGAACCGTCCTCATTCTTTAAAGAAGTAAGAAATCTAGTATCCCCCTGAAAAATGGTTAGTTCAATATCATGTTTCTGCATAGACTCAATATAGGTATGATCTGCATAGTCATCATACTCAATGGTACCATGAGTCGCAATCTCTTCTCCGATATACGCTGCCATCTGCTCTGCAGCAACAGCCAGCTCCGTTCGCATTCCACTTTTAATGCTGCTTGTTAATGAACTGACACTCATAATTCCAATAATGATAGCTGCTATCAACATAGGAACAACGGCAGCCAAAAAGAATAATGCTTTAAAACTATGACCCTTTTTCTTCATAATATCCCCCCTGTTTTTCTCAACCTACGGATTGTTATGTACTTCGTACTCTCACAATCCCACAAAGAATTCGCACCCTCTAAACTGTAGCTCATCTTTTGACTTTGGTATCTTATATACTACACAATTAATATTACTATTTCATTACTACTTTGTTAAAATTTCCTTAATTTTCCACTTTCCCCCAAAAAATTTAGTAGGCATTCACAAAATACAACTATTCACCCCCCTATATAATGTAACAATCCACTAATCCCCCTTACATGAGCGACCTGCTCGACTTTTGGTTCCACATGCACGTTTGTACCCGAAACAATGCAAAAAAAATGTAACTATCCAGAACGCTCTATCCTGTAAAATCACATAGAATTCATCCTAAATAGTTACAAAACTACACAACACTGTTATCTTCTTTTATTCTTCTGTTGTTTCCATTTCTTCTGCATTCTTTGCTTCTTCCGGAATTTCAAAATCTTCTGCCTTGTTAATATTCTCATAGTTCAAGGTACCGCTACAGTCTGAAATTTCCACGGTCATACCTAACTCCTTAATCTGCTTGTCTGTCATACCATAGGTTTCCTTATACTGTGCAATGGTCATCTCCATGATATTATCCATAATACTCTGGGTAAGCTCTGTAGCATCCAATGTCATGGATTTCCACTGAAGTGACTTGTTATCCAGCACCATAGTTGCCTTAATATCTCCCAGGTTCTTGAACACGTCTGCCGTAATTCCACTGTTCTGCGCAAGAGAAGCTTCTTCACTGTACTTCTGTAGTTCTTCGGTAAGCTTATCTCCCGGAATGGCAAGATCCAGTGAAGTACAACCTTCCTCTTCCTGCTTCTCAGAAAGGGTGATATATTCGGAACCATCGTATAAAGAAGTATCTTCATTAGCAAAGAACTTCATGATATTTGAATCCGTATTCTCCTCCAAAGACGAAGTCTTCTTTGACCAAGTACCGTCTGCCTCCATATAGAGCACATACTTGTCATCCTCTTCTTTTTGACCGTAAATATTGATTTTGGTGTTTTGATCCTTGTTTTCGATTGTCATTTTTACCTTCATATCTTTCTTGATGTAAGTGGCATTCACATCAAAAGTGACATTCATCTCGGTTCCGGCTGCAACACCTTTAAACCCAAAATTCCCATTCAGATCATAGCTTTTTGCCTTTTCCATTTCCTGACTCACTACAACCGCCATCTGGTCTGGCTCTGATGGCAATTTTGCCTTTCCACATCCGGTAAAACAACTAATTCCCATCATTGCTACAAGTCCTAATACTGCTACTTTTTTCATTTTCATAATTTTTCTTTCCTTTCTTATTTTCCTTACATATAGGAACCAGGGTCAAAACCCCCTAACTATGATACCTACGGATTGTTCCGTAGTTCCTAACAGATTTCTGCACCTGCCGGCATATCCTTTCCTTCCTCAGGAACCATAATTGCCAGCTCGCCCTTTTCATTTTCTGCACAGAGGATCATACCCTCTGACAGAACACCTGCTAACTTAGCCGGTTTCAGATTCACTAATACCATAACCTTCTTGCCAACCATCTCTTCTGCACTGTAATGGGCTTTGATACCGGACACAATCTGTTTTACCTCGCTTCCGATCTGCACCTTAGAGCAGAGCAATTTCTTTGACTTTGGCACTTCCTCGCAGGCAATGATCTTTCCTACCTGGAACTGCATCTTCATAAAGTCATCGTATGTGATTTCCTCTTTCTTCTCAATATCGATTACCGGGTCATCTGCTGTATTTCCAGCGGCTTTCTCTGCTGCAGCCTTTTGTTCTGCCTGAATGACAGCCACTTTTTCCATAATTTCCTTTGAATCCAGTCTCTGGAATAGAATTTCCGGTTTTTCTACAACCTTTGTTCCGGATACATATCTTCCGTACACATCCATTTCTTCTATTGTGCGGGCAGTTGTATTTAACTGTTCTAAAATCTTCTTAGAAGTATCCGGCATAAATGCTTCTAATAGGGTTGCACCAACAGAAATGCTCTCTACCAGATTATACAATACAGTCTGCAAACGATCCTGCTTGTCTTCTTCCTTTGCCAAAGCCCAAGGCATGGTCTCATCAATGTATTTGTTACAACGTTTGAATAAAGTGAAAATTTCTGTTATGGCATCTGCCACACGAAGCTTATCCATCTTCTCGATTACTTTTCCAGGTGTCTCTAAAGTAAGGGCTTTCAACTCTTCGTCTACCGGCTCATTTACCTGCTTATTGGTCACCACACCACCAAAATATTTGTTTGACATAGAGATGGTACGGTTCACAAGATTTCCAAGAGTGTTAGCAAGGTCAGAGTTCATGCGTTCCACCATAAGCTCCCATGAAATCACACCGTCGTTTTCAAATGGCATTTCATGCAATACAAAGTAACGAACGGCATCTACACCAAACATATCTACTAACTGATCTGCATAGATGACATTTCCCTTTGACTTACTCATCTTTCCATCACCCTGCAATAACCATGGATGACCAAATACCTGCTTTGGAAGTGGAAGCTCCAATGCCATTAACATAATCGGCCAGTAAATGGTATGGAAACGCAAAATGTCTTTTCCGATCAAATGAAGATCTGCAGGCCAGAACTTCTCAAACATCTCATCGGAATTACCATCCAGATCAAATCCCAATCCTGTAATATAGTTTGTAAGTGCATCTAACCAGACATACACCACGTGTTTGTCATCAAAATCTACAGGAATTCCCCACTTGAAGGAAGTTCTTGATACACAAAGATCCTGTAATCCCGGCAAAAGGAAGTTGTTCATCATTTCATTCTTACGGGATTCCGGCTGAATGAATTCCGGATGTGTGTTGATATGATCGATCAACTTATCTGCATATTTACTCATTTTCAAGAAATATGCCTCTTCTTTTGCAGGCTGACATTCTCTTCCACAATCCGGACATTTTCCATCTTTCAGCTGGGAAGCAGTAAAGAAGGATTCACATGGAGTACAATAAAGTCCTTCATAATGTCCCTTGTAAATATCTCCTTTTTCATACAATTTCTTGAAAATTTTCTGTACCTGCTTCTCATGATCTGCATCGGTAGTACGGATAAATTTATCATAAGAAGTATTCATTAGATCCCAGATTTCTTTGATCTGACCAGACACCTGATCTACAAATTCCTTTGGTGTAATTCCTGCTTCTTCTGCCTTTAATTCGATTTTCTGTCCATGTTCATCCGTTCCTGTCTGAAAACGAACCTCATATCCCTGCTGTCTCTTAAATCTTGCAATACTGTCTGCCAACACGATCTCATAAGTATTTCCAATGTGTGGTTTTCCCGATGTATACGCAATTGCGGTGGTGATATAATACGGTTTCTTTGCCATGTTCGATCTCTCCTTTTCTATGATTTCTTATTTCTTTCTTAACGAAGTTTCCTATAAAACCAGAGTGTTAAAAGGTCACTTTTTAAGTTGCTATTATAAAATTGCACGCCCTGTTAGTAAGCAAAAAACAGGGATCCTCATCATAAAGACGAGAATCCCGTGGTACCACTTTATTTTATCTGCAAATGCAGACCTCTTACACGATAACGGTGTGACCGTTCTGCCCTAACATACGCTCAGACAGACAACTCCAAGACCATCTTCAACCGGTGCAAAAATTCCCTTTCTCAGCTAACGGGTTCTCTGTAAAGTTCTTCCCAGTCTACTCTTCTCTTCTTCGTCTTTCTCTTTTAAACTCATATGTTCAAGGCTATCATATTCTTTGTTTTAAGTCAAGGGGTCATTGATATACAAACAGTATTCTCAACTACATCTACTATTTGTTCGTTATACCAATTTCTATTCTCCTTTTTGAAATATAAAAAGGTCCCTTATAGGAACCTTTTCATTTTATATTTTAATCCTCGGCTAAAAGCATCACTTAACAAACAATTGTCTAATACTCTCAGCCAGTTCTACGGAATTCTGGACAGTAGCATACAATTCCTCCATGGCTGCTGACTGATCTTCTGTAACACCCAGAGTCTTTCGGGAATTTTCTATCGTAGTCTGTAATTTTTCTTCAATATTCAGATTCAATGTCGTTACCTGTGAAGTGGTTTTCGCAGTATCCGCTGATAGGTGCTGGATCTCATTCGAAACCACAGCAAAACCGCGTCCGGCTTCACCCAGCCTTGCAGCCTCTATCGAAGCATTCAATCCGATCATCTTAATCTTTCTTGCAACCTGTGCGATTGAATCCATAATCTTTCCAATTTCATTCGTCAAATGATTCACACCTTGAATTTCAGCTTCTAAATCATGCTGATGCTCGGTAATATCCAAAGCCGAATTTGTTAATGATTCCACTACCTGCGAAATCTGAATAAAATTGTCTGCCAAGGTATTTGACAGATATTGAATTTCCAATGTGCCATATCCACTCTGCGCCATTTGATTTACCACAACATATAAAACTTCTGCAGCTGCTCTAATATTCTTGTCCGGCACAATATCAATCTTCTCAGCAGCCTTTGCCAGTTCTTCCTTATCCAGGCCTAAATCACCTGCCAGAACTTTCATATGCGCTATATCCGGATTTCGGTTAAGAAGCTGTCCTCCAAGCACTGTTCCTAAGTGATGTCCGTTAACCATGATCGGAGTTGCAAAATCTATCAATCCTGCATGACAATTTCCAATATACGGTTTTCCACTTTTGACCGCTTCCTCTCCCATCCTGTTATGACATTCTGCACATCGTTCATCTCCTAGTGGTGACATGTGTATATAATTTTGACAAAAATCTCTGTAATAACTAGGTCGGGTAACCTCTTTTCCTTCGCGGTCAACAGATACTGCAGCGCAATTCATACCTAACGCAAAATTATCCAGGAAATCCTGAAGAATATCAATATCTATAATATCCTGAATTTCCAAACTCTCCAAACATATTTTCCCATCTACATATTCAACCATACCTCTCCTCGCGTGCCTTTGCA
>JBGVLO010000215.1:0-6124 GCA_045124315.1 Lachnospiraceae bacterium | reverse complement strand
ACTTATAGACAGGCAGAGCCTGTCTCTTGCGCGCGCTCTGCGAGGCTTATGGGAAGCATCTGGATTTTAAAAGATAAACTTTCGGAACGGTCTGCTTCCCATAGGAAGAACCCCTCCGGCGTTCTTCCACATAAGAATATGCACTTTTAACGAAGGAGGATATGCACTATGGCAATTTATCACTGCAGCATCAAAATTATCGGCAGGAGCGATGGAAAATCGGCAGTTGCTTCTTCTGCCTACCGCTCCGGCGAAAAGCTTATGGATGGCCGCACAGGTCTTGTTCATGACTTTACGAAAAAGCGTGGAGTTGTATTTACAGAAGTTGTACTTCCGGCACATGCTCCGCCGGAATATGCTGATCGGAATGTATTATGGACTGCGGTGGAAAAGGCAGAAAAGAAATCCAACGCACAGCTTGCGAGAGAGATAGAAGTGGCACTTCCAAAGGAGCTTTCAAGGGAATGTCAGATTGAAATTGTAAGAAGATATGTGCAGGATAATTTTGTTTCCGTTGGCATGTGTGTCGACTGGGCATTGCATGATAAGGGTGATGGCAACCCCCATGCTCACATTATGCTGACCATGCGTGGCATCAAACCCGATGGCACATGGGCACAGAAGGAAAAGAAGATTTATGCCCTTGATGAAGACGGAAACCGCATTCCACTCATTGACCCAGCTACCGGAGAGCAAAAGCTTGGTAAACGGAATGAAAAGCTTTGGAAACGCACTACTGTAGAACCAAATGACTGGAACAAACACAGTAAAGCAGAAATCTGGAGAAAATCGTGGGCAGATATCTGTAACGAATATCTGTCTTTGGAACAGCAGATTGACCACAGAAGTTACAAACGGCAGGAGCTGGATTTAGAGCCTACCATCCATGAAGGGTATCGTGCCCGCAAGATGGAGAAGGCAGGCTTTGTTTCTAATCGGTGCGAATACAACCGCATAGTAAAAAAGCTGAATGAACTGAAAGGTAAATGGTTTCTTACGGTGAAGGAATTACAGAAAACCATTATGGAGAGAGGACGGATTTTATATGAACGAATTACAGGATACTTTAGAGGAAATCATGGAGATTTTCAAATGTCAGGAAGACATGCTGGATATTCTAGAGAACCAGCAGTATCAGCTGGAGCAGTTGAAACTGGCGAATCAGGAACAGCAGGAATTGCTGGAGAAATTAAATGCCGAGAACAGGAGGCTCTCAGTCGAAAATCGGAATCTGATCGTACAGAATCAGAAATTAGCAGCACAGAACAGGCAATTGCAGGAATTATGCAGAGAGTAAAAGAGAAAGCGAGGGAACGTGATGAACGAATCAGAAAACTTATGGAACGCAGACAGTCTTTTGAAGCTGTCGGAGGACTTACAGGCGGAGAACGAGCAGTACCGCTCACTGCTGGCACAAAAGGAGAATCAGATACAGATGCATTTATCCGATGTGCAAAAGCTGAAATCGCAGATACGCTCCATGCAATCGACGATAGCAGAACAAGGGCAAGAGATTCAGAAGCAGAACGCTCATATCGCCAGATTAGCCGAGAGCGATTTGGTACTGGTGGAGAACGAGAAGTTGAAAAAGGAAAATCAGCAAGTGCTGGCAGAGAGAGAGAAGGCTCAGAGAATCTTCGCAGAAGCCGAGAAAAAGGCAGAGAACGCTGATGTTGTCTTAATGAAAGCGAAGGCATTGGAAGCTGATTTTAACAAGCATATTTCCGTTGAAGCTAAGCATATCTGCAAGCAAGTAAAAGCAGATATGCAAATGCAGTTACAGGAAAAGTTGCGAACGCAAACCGCTACACTTAGCGTATGGACATGGGTAATTGCTTTTATCAGCATTGTTCAAACTGTTTATATCTTTTTTGTCAACAAGGATGTAGTTGCCACCATACCTGATTGGTTTCTGCATCGTGGCAGGAATGTGATGAACGTTTCAAACTTGCTTTGTAGGGTGTATCAGTGGTGCTATGATTATCTGGCTCAGTATGTCCATTCCTATGTGGCAGTTGGTATTATTGCTTTAGTGTCTGTTGGGATTGCGGCAGGCGTATTTGTACTTGTGAAAATAGCATTTGACAGGATTACAGAAAAGTGTGATGACCGATGGCAATATTACAAAAACACTGGTGTTGCAGAACTTAGAAAGGCTGTGTCCGTAGCACTTTGTGTTGTCAGTGTTACATTGTCAATGTTATCTGTTTCACTGATTCCGGTAGATATTAATGTGCTAAGCTGGTGGCTTATTCTTTCGGCAGGTCTGAATTTTTTGTATCATGGCAGTTGTAAGGGCAGTTACCATTAAGGCATAAAAGTACTCCCATGGGCAGATGAAATCTGCTCACGGGAGAGTAATACAAAGGCGGTTCAAACTGAAATTTGGGCGTGCCTCTTACTATATCTGTAACCCTATAAGTTTTCGATACTCCTTTGCATTTTCACAATCTGATACAATTCCTGATTGCGCATCCAAGCAAAACGGTAACATCTGCCAATCCTCATTGCCACATGCTCCTACCAATAACAATTGTTCTAAATAAGTATTAAAATCTTTACCCAGTATATATCCATGTCCTTCACCATCGTCATGGCTAAGATATACCACAGACGGATTTATTTCACTCTCTTTCATATCAAATGCTATTACATCACCATTAGGGACATTCATAAAACCCAATTTATTGTACCATACAGCATCATACTCATCTTCTTCATTTGTGAAGCAATTTTCTACCCAGCCATTTCTAGCCTTTTCCGCATCTGCAAATTCTTCTAATGATATCAAAAAATTCGCAGAAAAGATTTCATCCAACTCACTTGGTAATTCAAAACCATCTGGTAGCCATGCCGAAAATTCGCATTTCTTTGAATACTGTAAAAAGAAATCTCTAATCTGTAATGGTAATTTCCTTTCAATTATATTTTCTGTTGATTCTACTTCTGCAATGCTTGCGGGTTCCTCTACCACCAATTCCGTTTCTGCCCCAATGCTTTCATATGCACTTTTTATCTTTAATAACAACTCATCTATCTTTTGATAATCCATACTCGATTCTCCTTTCTGATTAAAATGTAAACTTCAAATTCATGCGCGCTTTCAATCTCACCGGAAGACTGAAATTTTCCAGCTCGATAAACTCCGGTTTATCTTCCTACCAGATTTGAATCAATATATTCAAAATAAGGTTTTTTACCAACATCTGTCCTATGTTCCAAATACCATTTAGCAGCATCCTTTATTCCATCTTCTAAAGATATGGTTTTTGGATATATTTTGCTTTGACGAGTTACATCTAAATAGTATTCGTAGTTGTAAAAGCTAAAATAATTTCTCTGTTCTATTGTCTCATTGACATTCACGAAAATAGGTGTTTTTCCCAAAATTTTATAGCATTTTATTACCCACTCTTTAATAGATACTGCTTCTATATTGCCGACATTAAAAATATGCTCGTCTGGTTTATTCTTAATGATTACTTCCATTAATCCGCATAAATCTTTAACATGGAAGAACTGTAGTTTCATACTTCCATCTTTTGGTAAATAGAATTTTCTATCCGCTAAAGCACAGTCAAATACAAAAGCTTCTCGATAGACATTATTCATAGGTCCACATAAATATGGTGGTCTTAGTATATATGCATCCTTCACTTTTTCAAGCAAGACATTTTCAGCTTCTATTTTATCTGTTCCATACGCACCCCAAAATTTATTTGCAGACTTCTCTGATTCCTCAAGAAATGGTTGAACTCCATACTCTGGATACACAGCACTTGAACTAATCATTATGTACTGCCCAAAGGAGCCTAGTTCTTTTACAAAATCAATAATGTCCGCAGCGTTATAAGCAGTTATATCAGCAACAACATCAAAGAACGTGTTCTTTAATATACCACCTAAATTATGCCTATCACCTTCAATAAGATTTACTCCTTGAACTTGTGGTTTAGTATTTCTATTAAGTACATAAACTTCATAACCTGCATTCACAAAATATTCTGCTACATATTTACTTACAAAAGTTGTTCCACCAGTTACTAATATCTTTTTCATTGTGACCTCCTCTGTCAAGAAAATTCAAATTCATCTCTCAGCTAAACACACCGGCTTACTGAAATTTCACTTCACTTTTTAATTAAATATAGCTTCTATTTTCTTCCTCGCAATATGCTCATTACAATACACAAAATTAAACTCTCCACTTACCTGAAAATCTGAAACCGTAAACGTTGTAATATCATCACGACATCTTGCAATCGGTTCATATGCAAAGGTTATTGCATGAGTATTTGCCACCACATCGCAGATAACCGAGAAATTATTTATTGATGTACATTGTTTGAAACTATCCAAAGAAAATCCTCTGTCTGTTATTGCATTTTGCAGTAACATTCTTGTTCCTGAGAAGGGTTCCCTCACAACAATTTTTTCATGAAACAAATCTTCTAAAGTGACTTCCCAATTTGCAAAAGGGTGATTCTTTGCACAAATACCCACAAAGGACTCCTTTTTATAAAGATGATAGCCATATCTGGATTTATCAAAAACACCTTCTATAACTGCAAAATCCAGTTTCGACTGTTCCAGCATATGTAACAAGGTTTCTGTATTATCAACATACAAATCCATATTGCAATTTGGTGTCATAAGAAACCTTCGCACCTCCGGAACAATTACAAATTCACCGATAGTTTTTGTTGCTCCAACTGTGATATGAACCAAATCATTAGTACAAAAGCTTGTGCAGACATCTTTTTCCTGCACTTTAATACTGTCAAAATATCTCTTAAGTTGTTCCGCATTTTTTGTTCTTGAAAGTGTACGACCATTATATTCAAAAAGCTTCACACCATAATAATTTTCAAGATAATGAATATGCTGTGTGACACCCGGCTGTGTCATATTTAATCTTTCTGCTGTGCGCCTATAATTCATTTCGTCATATAAAGTAAGAAATGTTGATACTCTGTAATCCAGCATACGCCCTCCATAAAATCAAATTATCATCCGATAATAAATGATAATTTGATTTTATCACACAATTGCAGTATAAACAATATGGATTAAAATCAAAAGGAGACCATTATGAAATTTTTAAAACACATTCCCGGAATTATATTATCAGCAGTAATTGCGTTTCTTGCCTGCTGGATAGAAAACATTCTGCCAATTCACTTGATTGGTTCTGCTGTAATTGCAATGTTTATCGGTATGTTCCTCAATCATTTTTTGCACAACACCACCCTGTTTTCAGATGGTTTAAAATTTACTTCAAAAAAAATATTGAAATTTGCCATTATATTACTGGGGCTTTCCCTAAACATCACTACCATACTGCATGTGGGAAAAATGTCTTTAACTGTCATGATTTTTACGTTACTGACCTGTTTTGGTGGAGGGTATTTTATCGGTAAGGCACTGGGCTTAAACTGGAAATTATCCAATTTAATTTCAGCAGGTACAGGCATATGCGGCGGTTCTGCCATAGCTGCAATCGCACCTACGATTGATGCCGATGATAACGATGTTGCTTATGCTATGTCTGCCACTTTCCTCTTCGATATGGCTATGATTGTTCTTTTCCCTATTATGGGCAGAGCACTTGGCATGACAGATGAAGCCTTTGGCATTTGGGCAGGAACAGCAGTGAATGATACCTCTTCCGTTGTAGCAACCGGATATGCTTTTTCAGAGGGTGCAGGTGATTTTGCAACAATGGTAAAGCTCACAAGAACACTCGCCATTATACCAACCGTCATTACCTTTGCATTTATCCAACTCAACCTGAAACGTAAAGAAGCTCAGGCAACATGCCAAAATGATAGCTCCATCAAAGCAAACTTTAGCATCAAAAAAATATTCCCTTGGTTTATTATTGGTTTTGTTATCATGTCCTGCATTGCAAGTATTTTCCCTATTCCTGCAACAGTGATATTGGGAACAAAAGCTCTAAGTAAATTCCTGATGGTCTGTGCACTTGCAGCAATCGGTTTAAACACTTCCTTCTCAAATATGAAAAAGGCAGGGATACGACCAATGATACATGGATTCATTATTTCTGCATTGGTTGTCATTGTAGCACTAGGTGTTGAAATAGCTATGGGAATCGTATAATTTT
>JBGVLO010000214.1:0-1918 GCA_045124315.1 Lachnospiraceae bacterium | reverse complement strand
TACTAATCCAGGCAAGCGCCTGGAGGCAGTACGAGACTGACTGGCCGGCAATAACTGCCACGCCGCTGGGCGCGCCCGACAGTTACTGCGGAAACAATATACAAAAAGGAAGAGGAAGCAGATTTTTCTGCTTCCTCTTTTTATAATCCATAATATGTGTGCAACTGTATCTTTATTTTGAAACTTCTCTTTCAGCGAAAGGTACAATCTCCTGATAGTCTGCCGGTTTATATTGCAAGCGGCTCCCGGACAAACAAAAAGCACGGCCCACCAGGCCGCGCTTTCTGCAACAAGAAAAGAGGAGAGGAAAAATGAAAAAGAGAAAAAAATCTATATTATATATAACGCCCGTTCCGTTATTAGGGCGGCTGTTTGACCTTCTTCGATCTTTATGGCCTTATTATAACTTTCAATTGTTAAGGAAAAAAGTGTAAAATTATTAAGTTCCTGTTAAGTTGTTTAAAGATTCCGTTTATCTCAAAAATATGCTCTTTGTTCCGAAATTTGTCTGTTGATAATAATTTTATAACACTTTCCTTTGCCAATTTTGATTTGTGCCACCATATAGAAAAAACACCCGGCAGAAGCCTAATGTCACTTAGTTAGTGATGTTAGTTTGCGGGTAGTTTCTAAAAAGAATGAGTGCATCCGTCGCTGGATGCACTTTTTCTGTTAAAGGGGCATGGCAAGTAAGCGGATCGGGAAATCCGCTTAAAATACTATTCAAACAGTGTTCTTTATGCTATTCTGTAGAAGAAGCCATTGAATTTAATATTTTTCGCTTTACGAGGCGTACTTCGTCCCGGTCGGATTGGTACAACCTGCGTTTTTATCAAGGCTTCAACTTTGGGTGGAGTTACGGCACCCCGGAGGAATTGTCTGCATATATGTACAGCTGCGGTAAAGTTTGTCTGGTAAGCATACTTTCTGCGTTTATTCTGAATGACTACGTGCGAGGTAATCAATTCACAGAAGTTGTACATGGTAAGTCTGGCAAAAATCTCCTGGGTAATGTTCTCCACCTTTTTACTTTGAAACAGGCTCAGGCCAATGGTGTATTTCAGCTGTCGGAAGGACGTTTCAATACCCCAGCGCAGATGATAGAGATGTTTTAAATCGTCAGCAGGAAAGGAATTTTTATCCAGATTGGTGATAAGAGTTTCTGTGGAATCATCGGATATCCGAAATCGAACAACACGAAAAGAGAGAGGATAAAAATCAGAACTGCCCTTGGGAAGGAACTCGAAATTTACATGGCCCGGAAGAATACGGTACTTTTCGGGATGCTTTTTCATGAGAGCTTTCACCGCATTGGTTTGTTTTCTGGTCAGAAATATTTGTACCGGCACATCAAAATCCCCATCTGGCAGGGATAAAGCAGAAGTGATACCTCTGGATTCTCTTACACGAATGAGATACTTCCAACCTTTGCGGGAGATGTGTTCCAGTGTGTTGTAGGATTCATAACCACGGTCGGCAGTTATAATAACCGGTCCGCGAATTTCAGAACGATCAACCATAGATATGAGGGCAGCGTTTTCATTTGCTGCTCTTCTTTTTTGTACCACTGCATCCAGATAGAGATTGGAATTGAGATCGTATAATGCATTCAGGTGCAGGAAACTATATGGCTTCTGACCATTGACACCCGGAAAATAGGATAGAGGGTCATTGGGATTGGCAGTAAATTGCAGATCTGAGCCATCCACGGCCAGCAGCCGATATCCCTTATATCGCTTTGGGTTGTGACATCTGTTCGTAAATTCCCGAAACAGATATTCCAGAGCTTCCGGCAATAGTTTGCTCCGTTGCTGAACAAGAGCGGATACAGATGCCGGTGTTTCCTTGAAAGCAAGGCAATCCATCATTTCATCCCGCAGGGCGTGTCCTCCCATTTTTATCAGCAGGGTCAGGAGCT
>JBGVLO010000213.1:0-5752 GCA_045124315.1 Lachnospiraceae bacterium | reverse complement strand
TAAAATCAGCAATGAATATTTAAACTCTATAAAGGATCAGGAAAATGGAAAACTGATTTTGGTAACAGCAATTAACCCAACTCCTGCCGGGGAGGGGAAAACAACAACAACTGTTGGTTTGGGACAGGCGTTTGATAAACTTGGTAAAAAAGCGGTAATTGCTCTCAGAGAGCCTTCTTTAGGACCGTGTTTTGGTATTAAGGGTGGAGCAGCCGGAGGCGGCTATGCCCAGGTTGTTCCAATGGAAGACTTAAACTTACATTTTACAGGTGATTTTCATGCGATTACTTCTGCAAACAATTTGTTAGCAGCTATGCTTGATAATCATTTGCATCAGGGAAATGCTTTAAACATCGATCCAAATCAGATTGTATGGAAACGATGCGTGGATATGAACGATCGTGTGCTACGTAATATTGTTGTAGGATTGGGAAGAAAAGTAGATGGTGTCGTTCGTGAAGATCATTTTATCATTACCGTTGCATCTGAGATTATGGCAATTCTTTGTCTTGCAAATGATATGAAAGATTTGAAGGAGCGTTTGGGAAGAATTATTGTTGCCTATACTTATGATGGAGAGCCTGTCACTGCAAAACAGTTAAACGCAGTGGGCTCTATGGCTGCGTTATTAAAGGATGCTATCAAACCAAATGTGATTCAGACATTAGAGAATACTCCTGCATTGGTACATGGTGGACCATTTGCCAATATTGCACATGGATGTAATAGTGTACGCGCAACTAAGACTGCATTGAAGCTTGCAGACTATGTTGTAACTGAGGCTGGATTTGGTGCAGATCTTGGTGCTGAGAAATTTATGGATATCAAGTGCCGTATGGCGGATCTTCAGCCATCCGCAGTTGTATTGGTGGCAACTGTTCGTGCGTTAAAGTACAATGGTGGAGTTGCAAAGGAAGATTTGAACAACGAAAACTTAGAGGCATTGAAGAAAGGTATTGTGAACCTTGAAAAACACATTGAAAATGTGCAGAAATTTGGTGTACCTTGTGTAGTAACTTTGAATCAATTTGTTACAGACACCGATGCAGAATTAGCGTTCGTAAAGGAATTCTGTGAGGAAAGAGGCTGTGAATTTGCGTTGGCACAGGTATGGGAAAAAGGTGGAGAAGGTGGTGTTGCCTTGGCAGAAAAGGTAATGAAGACCATCGAAGAAAAAGAAAGCAATTATCACCCACTTTATGATACAGAACTTCCAATCAAAGAAAAGATTGAAACCATTGCCAAAGAAATATATGGAGCAAGCAGTGTGACCTATGATATGGCAGCAGCAAAATCTATTCAGAGATTAGAAGAGTTGGGATACGGTAATTTACCAATCTGTATGGCAAAGAATCAGTATTCTTTATCCGATGATCCAAAGAAATTAGGAAGACCGCAGAATTTTAGTATTAATATTCGTGAGGTATATGTAAATGCCGGAGCCGGATTTGTAGTAGCGATTACCGGTACGGTTATGACCATGCCAGGACTTCCAAAGAAGCCTGCAGCAGAGCATATTGATGTAAATGATGAGGGTGTGATCACTGGATTGTTCTAATAAAGAGAAACAAGGTGGAGCCAGTTAGGACGGGAGTGCTAACTGGCTCCTAGTACATGGGACAATTATTTGCTCATAGATTTGCACAGAATATTTTTTTGAGAGTAGGAGGAAAAAGTGTGCAATACAAAAACATCTGTAAAGGTCGCTTTCTGAGACGGCCCAACCGTTTTATTGCCATAGTGGATATAGAAGGGGAAGAGATTACCTGTCATGTGAAGAACACTGGAAGGTGCAGGGAACTTTTGGTAGAAGGAGCTACCGTTTTCTTGGAAGATTGTGGAGAAAATACCAATCGAAAAACCAGATATGATCTGATTGCGGTATACAAAGGTCGGCTGCTGGTAAATATGGACAGTCAGGCGCCAAACAAAGTAGTCGGGGAATACTTACCAATTCTCTTTCCAGATATTACAATGGCAAGGCCGGAGACAAAATATATCAATTCCCGTTTTGATTTCTATCTGGAGACCGAACAGAAAAAAATCTTTCTGGAAGTAAAAGGAGTCACATTAGAGGAAAATGGGGTTGCTCGTTTTCCAGATGCTCCTACAGAACGGGGCATTAAGCATATGCAGGAATTGATTTCCTGTATGAAAGATGGATACGAGGCGTATATTATTTTTGTCATTCAGATGGAAGGAATGAAACGGTTTGAACCAAATATTTCCACACATCCTGCCTTTGGAGAGGTGTTAAGAGAGGCTGAGGATGCAGGGGTAAAAATTCGGTGCCTTGGATGTTCCGTAGAGCCCGATCGCTTGCGGATTAGTTATAAGATTCCCTATTACCTGACACAAACCAGTTGACAAACACGGAAAAAACCTTTATAGTTATGAGTATATGTAAATGTAGCGAAGGAGAGGAGTACGTAAGTAACCCTTACAGAGAGGAGTCTCAGGCTTTGCCTGCTGGGAGAGATTCTATGGAAGTGCTTATGGAAGGTAGCTCTGGAACAGCATCTGTGAACTAAAGTAGCAGATGACGGGTAACTCCGTTAAAGGTTTCAAAGGATGGGAATATCAATGATGCAGTACACAAGTGCAATTCCCGTCAAATAAAGGTGGTAACGCGGCTCTTCGTCCTTTTCGGATGAGGAGCCTATTTTACTCTATAGGAAAGTTCGTCCTATAGAGCAAGTCCCTCATGAGTGAGGGATACAGAGGGTTGAAGTGGACTTGTCCACTTTGTTATTAAAGAAAAAGGATGATGAAGAATGGCAAAAGAATTAGAAAAGACGTATAATCCGAATGACATTGAAGAGAGATTATACAGCAAGTGGATGGAGAAAAAGTATTTTCATGCGGAGGTAGATCGTAGTAAGAAACCGTTTACGATCGTAATGCCACCTCCAAATATCACAGGAAAACTCCATATGGGACATGCATTAGACAATACTATGCAGGATATTTTAATCCGTTTTAAGCGTATGCAGGGATACAATGCACTTTGGGTTCCAGGAACAGACCATGCAAGCATTGCAACTGAGGTTAAGGTAATCAACTCTCTGAAAGAGCAGGGAATCAATAAGGATGACCTTGGAAGAGAAGGTTTTCTTGAGAAAGCCTGGGAGTGGAAGAAAGAGTATGGCGGTACCATTACCAGCCAGTTAAAGAAAATTGGTTCTTCCTGTGACTGGGACAGAGAGCGTTTTACTATGGACGACGGATGTTCTAAGGCTGTAGAAGAAGTATTTTGTAAATTACACGAAAAAGGATTGATTTATAAAGGCTCCCGTATTATTAACTGGTGTCCAGTATGTCAGACATCCATCTCTGATGCAGAAGTAGAGCATGTGGAACAGGCAGGCCATTTTTGGCATATTAAGTATCTGATTGTTGGAGAAGAAGGAAGATATGTTGAGATCGCAACGACAAGACCGGAAACACTGTTAGGAGATAGTGCGGTTGCTGTTCATCCGGATGATGAGAGATATCAGGATATCATTGGAAAGAAAGTAATGCTTCCATTGGTGAACAAGGAAATTCCAGTTGTTGCAGATGCTTATGTAGATCGTGAGTTTGGAACTGGTGTGGTAAAGATTACTCCTGCTCATGACCCTAACGACTTTGAAGTTGGAAAGAGACACAATCTTCCTGAAATCAATGTGATGAACGATGATGCCACCATCAATGAGTTAGGTGGAAAATATACAGGGTTGGACCGTTATGAAGCAAGAAAACAGATCGTTGCGGATTTGGATGCTTTGGGATTGCTAGTAAAAGTGGAAGATCATACTCATAATGTTGGAACACATGACAGATGTAAGGCAACGGTTGAGCCCATGATCAAACAACAGTGGTTTGTAAAAATGGAAGAACTTGCAAAACCTGCAGTAGAAGCTTTGAAAAAACAAGAGTTACGTTTTGTTCCAGAACATTTCGATAAGACCTATTTGCATTGGTTAGATGGTATTCGTGACTGGTGTATTTCCAGACAGCTATGGTGGGGACATAGAATTCCGGCATATTACTGTGACAAATGTGGAGAAGTGGTAGTTGCAAGAAGTGATAATAAGCCAACTACTTGTCCAAAATGTGGACACGATCACATGACACAGGATCCAGATACTTTGGATACCTGGTTCAGTTCTGCATTGTGGCCATTCTCAACTTTGGGCTGGCCGGAAAATACAGAGGAATTAGACTATTTCTATCCTACTAATGTGCTTGTAACAGGATATGATATTATCTTTTTCTGGGTTATTCGTATGGTATTCTCAGGTATTGAGCAGATGGGGAAGGTTCCGTTTGATACAGTATTGATTCATGGCTTGGTTCGTGATTCTCAGGGAAGAAAGATGAGTAAGTCTCTTGGAAACGGTATTGATCCATTGGAAATCATTGAACAGTACGGAGCAGATGCATTGCGTTTGACTTTGATCACTGGAAATGCACCAGGAAATGATATGCGTTTCTATATGGAAAGAGTAGAAGCAAGTAGAAACTTTGCAAATAAGGTGTGGAATGCTTCTCGTTTCATTATGATGAACTTGGAGAAGGCAGGAGACTTATCCAATATTACTTCAAATGATTTGACACAGGCAGATAAGTGGATCGTGTCTAAGTTTAATACACTTGCAAAAGATGTAACTGAGAATATGGAAGCATATGAACTTGGTATTGCGGTGCAGAAGATTTATGACTTTATTTGGGAAGAGTTCTGTGACTGGTATATTGAAATGGTTAAACCAAGATTATACAATGATGAAGATACTACAAAGGCAGCAGCTTTATGGACATTAAAGACGGTATTGATTGGTTCTTTGAAGTTGTTACATCCTTATATGCCATTTATTACAGAAGAAATTTTCTGTACTTTACAGGAAGCTTTGGGTGAGTGTGAGGAGGCTTCCATCATGATCACAGCTTGGCCTGAATTTAAGGCTGAATGGAATTTTGCAGAAGATGAGAATGCAGTAGAAATCATCAAAGCAGCTGTAAAGGGTATCCGAAATGTTCGTGCGGAAATGAATGTGCCACCAAGCAAGAAAGCAATGGTATATGTTGTTTCAGAAGATCAAAAGGTATGTGAAGTATTTGAGACCAGTAAGGTATTCTTTGCAACTTTAGGATATGCCAGTGAGGTATGTATCCAAAATGATAAGTCAGGAATTGCAGATGATGCAGTGTCAGCAGTGATTCATGGAGCAACCATTTATATGCCATTTGCGGAATTGGTGGATATCGAAAAAGAAGTAGAACGTTTACGCAAGGAAGAAAAGAAGCTAGAAGGCGAGTTAAAGCGTGTAAACGGAATGCTTAGCAATGAAAAGTTCGTCAGCAAAGCACCTCAGGCAAAAATTGATGAGGAAAAGGCAAAGCTGGAAAAATATACAAATATGATGGAGCAGGTGAAAGAAAGACTTGCACAGCTGACAAAATAATAAAGTAGTATATATAAGAAATCTCCCAAACTGCAGGAATGTTCGTTTGGGAGATTTTTTGCCATTATGTATATCTGGCATTTTACGAATTGCACCCTTTGAATTATAACGAATTATCTTTGCAAAAAGTGAAGAATAGGAAATGATATTGTATAATGTGAATGGAAATGGTATAATACTTAAGGAAAGTATCATAGTCAGAGCAGTCAAAAAAAGAACAGATTTACAAAATGTAAAACTGCTCTGAGTGTGATTCTTTCCTATTGTACCAAGTTGCGACCGTGTAGCCGGTACTTATATGGAGATAG
>JBGVLO010000212.1:0-2476 GCA_045124315.1 Lachnospiraceae bacterium | reverse complement strand
GTAACAGTTCAGCCGGGGGCTGTCCTGTTACGGCTCACAGCAAGCTTACGCATGCAAATTGCTGTGAGCCACACCTAATTTACACTTTCATACGTCCTTGCACAGCGATGTGTGCAAGGTCTACCTGAACTGTTACAATTTATCCTTCAACTCCTGATTTACTCTTTGAAATGCATGTTCATACCAGTCCTTCCACAGATTCTGCTCTTCCCTGCTTAACTTTCTCACCCTGTCGCTTAAATCCTTTACATTTTCCAGCCAGGCTTCCTTTGTACGAAACTGGTCGGCCAGTAAAATATTGTCGATAAGCGTATTCCTTTTTTTGATTTCCCTACGGTCCAGTTTACACACATTGATGAGAATATATTCGAAATCACACACACATTAATATACTTTGATTCGTAATATAGACATCCAATTAGGCGGAAACCCCATTAATTCCAATGTGTTATCAGACGGATTATACTTCTTAATGACTTTCTTCAATTCATAATAAAACAGTCGGAAGTCCGTAGCATCCAGCAAATATTTCAACGAAATTACGGTTGCGAATAAATCAGACTTTCCCTGCTGATATCTGGAATTCACCTTTGGAATATGCAATTTATTGTGAGCAATAAGGTCAGGAATGGAGTCCTGAGTTTTGGCATTAAATAATCGATTGCCATGAGCACAGATGTTTCGATATTTGGTAAGAATAATCAACATTTTTCCAAGCTCATTTCTTCCAATATGGTGAAAGTCATTGCACACAAGCGTTTTGCAACGTCCTTTTAAATATCTATACATGCTGGCAGTTTCACCAATCGTAAGATCTGTTATAAGAACCCACAAAGGAACATCCTGATAAGTATTCATGTAATGTGCGACTTGTGGGGAGGGATGACGGCCATTAATTTTTCCATTCATCTTACGAAAAAGGTATTGTACATCGGACAGATGATTACCATAGTCGAAATTGTTGATATCCTGATAAAAAGCGATGCCGTTACCGTATGTATTACTAAAATGGTATGAGATGGATGATTTTACATGCTTTTCAAAAATTAGTATATATTTTAGGAATACATCCCGTAATTCGGCATCGAACAGGTACAAATTATATATATCATCAAATGTGGTGCCGAAATAAAAGCTGTTTGTAGCAGGGTCTTTGAAAATATCTTTGTATCCGTTGATAAGACCATAGTAACTGGTTTTTTCAAGAGCTGTTACCGCCGAAGCTTCATCATTAATGACTAACTGTTTTTGCTTTAAATATTTAATTTGCGCCTGATAATCTAAAAAAGGCTTCTTTTGTAGATTGTTAGCCATAAAAATACCTCCGAAATTTTCTCCATAAATAACAAAACGGCCCCCGCAGGAGCCGCCCGGGTCACGGGCTTCTCAAGTTTCCGTAACTCATTCACTACAAAAAGTATAAGCCATTCCGAACAATATGTCAAATGCTTTTTGATAGCAATAATATAATATGCAACTCTTTAAAAAAACATAACACAAACATTTGTTCTATTTTATCATGTACCCTCATAGCTGTCAAGCATTAGAAAGAACCTTTAGAATTTGTCCAACTGATTTGTGTCACCAGTGGTGACACAAATATAAATGCTTAATCTGAAAAACACAAGACTTTCATAACCACCATATATACCTTTGTGCGAAACTGGTCGGCCAGTAAGATATTGTCGATAAGTGTATTCCTTTTTTTAATCTCTCCACGGTCCAGTTTACACACATTGATGAGAATATATTCGAAATCACACACATATCCATTAAACTTGGTAACAGTTCAGCCGGAGGCTGTCCTGTTACGGCTCACAGCAAGCTTACGCATACAAATTGCTGTGAGCCACACCTAATTTACGCTTTCATACGTCCTTGCACAGCAATGTGTGCAAGGACTACCTAAACTGTTACTAAACTTGTTACTGTGTGTGCCACCTTATCCTTGAAATGTAAGGGAGCAGTCCAATCGGGTGCACCATTATATAAAACCAATGAAATGATTGGCGGAAGGCGGTAGTCCTTCCTCTTTCTCTGCTTCTCGTCTGTATTTTTAAAAAAGTCCATCCATATGGCAGTCATGTATACCAACAGGCGAAATGGCATCGTAAAATCATTTTTGCTCTGCATTTCCTGCAAAAAGAAAATAATTCAACCCTATCTTTTTCAGTTCCTTTTTTTGGCTCCTTTTCGGCTCCTTTTTGGCTCCTTTTGGTTCCTGTTTATGGTAATCTAAAATTAAGTCAGATGGCTCATTGAAAATTCAGTCACTTAACCTAAAATTACGATACTCTTCATAGAAAACTCTGGGGAGGTATCAGAAAGAAGTGATAGATATAGTAACAAAACAGAAAGTGATACTAAAACACAGAGATGGATTAAGTAATCGTCAAATCGCAAGAGAGCTTGGGATAGACAAGAATACGGTAAATAAATACGTGAATGAATACGAAGCTGCCTTGGCTGGTCTGTT
>JBGVLO010000211.1:0-1609 GCA_045124315.1 Lachnospiraceae bacterium | reverse complement strand
TAATAATATTTAGTATCCACGATACTAACTAAGCTATTACCACCAAGCTTCAACCTGAGCACCAATGGTGATCTGGTGATTGTCGTTGTCTTTCTGGTTGTTAGCTGTCTTGCCGGTATACTGATAGTTAGGAACTGTCCTTAAATTAAATCCAATTTTATTGACTATAAAAACATATCGTTATACCATAGCCATAAGTACCCTAAAAAAGGATTTGCTATGGCTAATACGAATAACAATGTTGATGCGGTAATAGAGAATATTTACAAAGATGTTCATCCATTTCTTAATGAACGTCAAAAAAGAATATTAGCCGGAAGTATTGCCGAAGCATGCGGTTTTGGCGGTATAAAAAAAGTTTGTGCCATAAGTGGACTTGATTACAAAACTGTTAAATCGGGAATTTCAGACAAAATAAATAAACCGGAACAATGGAACGAATATACTGATGAATACACTTCTGAAAACGGCATACGTCGTAAAGGAGCCGGCAGACCGGGGATAGAAAAGAAATATCCAGAAATTACAGAGAAAGTGAAATTTATTTTGGAAAACAATACCTTTGGAAATCCTGAGCAGGTACTTGTGTGGACAAATTTGAGTCTGCGGCAAATAGTTCAAGTTTTAGATAGTGAATACAATATCAAAACGAACAAAAACGTGATTTCGGATATTTTAGAAGAGCTTGGTTATAGCAAACAGGTTAACCAGAAGATGGAACAGGTTGGAAACCAACATCCGAACAGAGACGAACAGTTTAAGCACATAAATAACAAAGCTCAGGAATTCATATCGGCCGGTCTACCTGTAATAAGCGTAGATACAAAGAAAAAGGAACTTATAGGTAATTTTAAAAATAACGGTCAGGAGTACCGTCCATGTAAGAATCCACGTAAGGTATTGGATCATGATTTTCCTTTGGAAGGAGGCAAGGTGTCTCCGTATGGAATATACGTCATAAATAACAATACAGCGTATGTAAACCTTGGAACAAGCTGTGATACGGGAGCCTTTGCAGTAGAGAGTATCCGTCGCTGGTGGAATATTGTTGGTAAAGCAACCTTCCCTAAAGCAGATAAACTGTATGTAAATTGCGATGGTGGCGGAAGCAATGGATCAAGGGTTAAACTATGGAAATATGCTCTAGCTCTTCTAGCTGATGAATTGGGTATTGAAATTCACGTTTCCCATTTTCCTCCTGGAACATCCAAGTGGAACAAGGTAGAACATAAACTCTTTTGCTATATTTCAAGAAATTGGCAGGGAAAACCTTTGATAGATATTGAGACTACAGTTAACCTGATCCGCTCAACAAAAACCAAACAAGGATTGACGGTTCTGTGTGAGGTTGATGAGAATACGTATAGCAAAGGAGTAAAAATAGAGGATGATGTATTTGAAAAAATCAACCTCGAAAAAGATGCAAATCTTCCGAATTGGAATTACATAATTCGAGGTTTAAAAATTAGAAATAAATAAAGGACAGTTCCTAAGCATCTATCTAAGGCATTTACCGTTTGGTTGTGTTTCAACTCTCCTGGAGGTAAATTCCGTTCAGTATATCTGTCCCCATTGCAACTGTGTATGCAAGGATTGTTTACCCTTTAAG
>JBGVLO010000210.1:0-2054 GCA_045124315.1 Lachnospiraceae bacterium | reverse complement strand
TCCTTTGCTAAACAATTTTTAAAACAAATACTGTATTCTCATGTTATAGTTGTATACATCATAACACTGTCAATTTTATTTGTAAATATCGTTTTTATCCGTTTCTTTTTTATTCCCTTACAAGTAACAATGATTGTTTTTCCAGCCTTGAAGAATAAAAACTTTTCGCATTAAAAATTCTAATTCATTCCAATTTGTCCTCCTGTTGTTGTAAAATAAAGGAAAGAAATTTTACGCACAGGAGGACATACTGTTAAGACAATGAAGAAGAAAAAAGACTGGGTTACAAAGGCAAAGAAGCGCAGGGTAAAGAAATCGGATCGTGGCATTGTAGATCTGCTTAGGATTATGCATCATTTTTTCGAAAAACTTCCGCAATGGATTAATGATATGACAGATCCACGCAATTCATCCTATACTATTTATACACAATCAGATTTGATATTCATGGGCATTTTGAAAAATATATGTGCAGTAAAAACGATGCGTTCCATGGAAGAACAGTTTAATGAGGAAACCTGTATAGATACGCTGAGAATTTTATCCGGTGACAGGAATCTTGCAGAGATGCCCCACTCTGATACCTTAAATTATTATCTGGAAAAGCTGTCCCCTGCGTGTCTGGCAGATGTGAGGAAACAAATGGTAAAGGGTTTGATTCGGATGAAGAGTTTCAATCGGGAAAGACTTTTGGGACAATACTGGAAGGTAATTATTGATGGAACTGGATTGTTTTATTTTAAGGAAAAGCATTGTGAAAACTGTCTTGTGACAACAGTCAGCCGAGAGGAGGACGGGAAAGAGGAAAAGCGTTATTACCATAAAGTTCTTGAAGCAAAGCTGGTGCTTGCACCAAACATTATTATAAGTCTGGATACTGAATTCATAGAGAATGAGAATGAAGAAGTGGCAAAGAATGACTGTGAAATCAACGCAGCCAAAAGACTTTTGCAAAGGCTTGCAAAAGATTATCCGAGACTGCCTATCTGTCTGCAGGGGGACGCTCTCTATGCAGCGGAACCAATTATGAAGATATGTAATGAGAAGCACTGGAAATATATCCTGACCCAGAAGGAATCCCGTCAGAAAGTATTGGCAGAGAGCTATCAATGGATACAGGAAGGCGGTGGGGCGAAAAGAGTTAATGGTATAGGAAAAGAGCATGGAACAGGGGAATATATCAACCATGTGGAAGAGGTTGCAGGGAAGAAAGAAACCGCAAACATGTATCGCTACTGGTATGAGACCGAGCGGGAAGACGGAGAAAAAGAAATACATGAGTTCCAGTGGATAACGAATATCGAACTGACTGACAGAAATATGGGAGAGATGACAGAAGCAGGTCGTGGTAGGTGGAAGATTGAAAACGAAGGCTTCAATAACCAGAAAAATGGAATTTATGACATAGAGCATCTGAACAGCAAGAACAGCAATGCAATGAAAAACCATTATCTGATAACGCAGATATCAGACATTGTGATGCAGCTGTACCTAGCATGGAGTCCGCTCGTAAACAAGATAAACCAGAGCATAAAAAATACATCTTCAAGGTTACTGGAAAGTTTTCGAAGACAGCCGGTAACGGATGAAGATGTACTCTACATTCAGCGATACACAACCGTGTATCTTGAATAACAAGATAATTATACAACAGGTGGTGATGGAATGGAATAGGAAATCAAACAGAATATCCACAAAATTTTTGGGAGGGGATTTCCATAACCACAGGATGTGGATAAGTTTCTTGAATAGTAACTAAAATGTGATTAAATCAGTAAAATTATGTTATTCAAGAGATAAGGTTGATTTTGAGAATATGATTCTTATTTTATTCTTTACCGCTGGGTTGGAAAGCTTGTGCTTGATAAATATCGACAGAAATGGTATGATATCAGAGAATATTATTGACTGGAGGGTATCATATTTGAAGAAAATAGCGATAATTACAGATAGCAATAGCGGTATTACCCAAGCACAAGCGGATGAACTTGGAGTATTTGTTGTACCAATGCCTTTTATGATTGACGATAAAGAGTATTTTGAAGGAATAAACT
>JBGVLO010000209.1:0-4326 GCA_045124315.1 Lachnospiraceae bacterium | reverse complement strand
AACTTATCCTCTTGTAAATGACTATGAGAAATTCAAGAAGTTAGTTGCTGAGAAGAATGTAGACTGCTACATCATCAACACAGGTGACTTCATGGGACACAAGTGCCAGAAGGAAGATACTTTGGGAATCCTTGAAACTATCGTAGAAGGAAAAGCTAAATTTGAAAAATGGGGTAACTTCGAAGATATCGAAATCATGACTGACTGGTCTGGTAAGACTGGTGACTTTACTCCAGACTTAAACGATAAAGAATACGTTGCTGCTTTAGCTGCTGCTATGCAGAACCGTGTTGATGCTGTTGAAGGATTTGCAACTAAGAAAGAAGGATATGACAAACTTCCTGATGAAGCATTGAACGCTCTTAAGAAAATCGTAGAGGAAGCAAAATCTCTATAATTAAATTATATGAAATGAAAAAGAACAAGACCTCCCTTTTGAGAGGGTCTTGTTCTTTTTTGTTACTACTGTTCACAACTATTTCTTTCCAGCTTTCTTGTTTTTCTTTTTTCCAACATTATTTAACATACCATTTACTTCATCTAAAGATTTTTTTAGTTGTAGCGATTTCCGGTTTAATTCAACATTACTGCCAGACATTCGTGCTACTTTTTCTTTCCATCCCATTGAAATCACCACGTTTCTATTAAATCTTTGATTTTATAATATTTTATGCTGATAAAATCCTTTTGTGATTATCCACAGTTTTCTACGTGGTTGCCAATAAACTAAATTGCAAGAACATATGCGAGTTCAAAATCGTAAAATAGGCTGTGGCTCTCGCATCCTTTGCAAGGGACGTATGTTGCCGTCGGCACTTGGCGAGGTCTTTTCGAGCCTAGTACCGCTACGAGCAACATATAAGTGGGAACGGTCCCTGAAAAAGGATGCGAGAACCACAGCCATAAACACAACCTAAAACTCGTATATATTCTTGCTTCACAACCTAAATTCAAGTGCAAAGCTTGAGTAAATTACTTCTCCCGATAAATCACCATACGATTAATCGGCTTTCCTTCTGCCACAAATTTTGACTCGTATTCTGTCATTACATTACCTTCCACATACTCGCTGTTGTGCAAGTCAAAGGTATGATTTTCCAATATCCATCCCGCTTCCTCTACCTGTTCTAAGGAGAAATCAAATAAAGGACGATTATCCGTCTTAAAAATGACTCTTCCATCCGGTATCAAAAACTGATCATAGCGAGCTAAAAACTGTACCGATGTAAGTCTTCTCTTTGCATGGCGGTCCTTTGGCCATGGATCAGAGAAGTTCAAATAAATCTGTGCTACTTCATCCTTTTCAAATACATCCACAATATTTTCTGCATCCATGCGGATAAATACCAGATTATCTGTTTCTAACTCTGGACGCTTCTCTAACGCACGAACTAAGACACTGGAATACTTTTCAATACCAATGTAATTGATATCTGGATTTTGTTTTGCAAGCTCCATAATAAATTTTCCTTTTCCCATACCAACTTCGATATGAATCGGCTTCTCATTTTCGAAAAATTCATGCCATTTTCCTTTGTATTCTTCCGGTGTGTGTACTACATATTCATTTGCTGCAATGGTCTCTCTGGAACCTTTTACATTTCTTAAACGCATATTTTATCCTCTTTTCTTTTCGTCTTTTTTATTTCCAATTTTGTTCTATTGTATTTTTTAATTACTTTAATTTGGACATGCCGTTTCTAAATACTTTTCTAAAATTAAAATAGTGATTCTGTCTACACCAGAACCACTATTTAGTATAAGGGGTTTGAAAATGAAAAGCAAGATAAAACATATAATCACAACAACATCCTATTCACATTCTAACATCTCCAATATATTTTTTGAGGATATCTCTTACATACGAGATAATATTGCACATCCTGTATACGTTTCCACGCATTTTCACTAAAACAAACTGTTTTTGCAATATTATAAGTTACTGTTATTTTTTACCCTTTCCCTATCACACAAAATCGCCCCCTCCTTTGCTCTTACAAAAGAGGGGGCGATTTTCTAACCTATTTACTCAAATTTTGTAATTATTTTTAAAGTATTACTTACAAATTTTCAGAATATACTCAATACCTATACCATTCACAATGTAATATGAACCATGTTGAGATTAATATTTCTTCTTACTATCCACTTTCTTCTTCGCAACAACCTTTTTCTTTTCCTGCTTATAATCATAAGCAAATACTGCCATAGTAAGTGGTGGCAATGCAAATCCAATCGAATAATCCTTTCCGTCACATGGAATTGCTTCTGCTTTTAATGGTTTAAAGTTATTTACTCTGTTCTTTCCACCGAATTCCTCTGCATCGGAGTTAAGCACTTCCTGATAATGTCCTGCACATGGTACGCCAACACGGAAATCTCTGTATTCTTTTGTATGGAAGTTGCATACAAATAATAACTGCTTCTTAGTAGTCTCACCACGACGAACAAAGGAAACTACACTGCTCATATTGTCATCACAGCTCATCCATTCAAATCCCATGGCATTTCCATCATGTACATACATAGAAGGGTAATCTTTGTAAAGCTTATTAAGAGCTTTTACATAATTCTGAATTCCTCTGTGCTGTTCATGCTGTAAATCATCCCAGCTTAAGCTTGTTTCTTCGTTCCATTCGTGATCCTGGGCAAATTCCTGTCCCATGAACAACAATTTCTTTCCTGGATGTCCGTACATAAATCCATAAGCTACACGAAGATTTGCAAACTGCTCTTCACGGTTACCTGGCATTTTATTTAACAATGTTCCTTTTCCATGTACTACTTCGTCATGGGATAATGCCTGAATAAAGTTCTCGCTGTAAGCGTACATCATACTAAAAGTCAACTTATGATGATCATAATGTCTGGATTCTGGTGGACAATGCATGTACTGTAAAAAGTCGTTCATCCATCCCATATCCCACTTGAATAAGAAACCTAAACCATCCATAGAAGCCGGTGCAGTAACACCTGCCCATGCAGTGGATTCTTCTGCAATCATCAATGCTCCCGGATCACGTTCTTCTAATACTTCATTCATGTGACGGAATAGTTTAATCGCATCTGTATTCTCTCTTCCACCATTTTCATTTGGAAGCCACTGTCCACCATCTTTACCATAATCTAAATATAACATGGAAGCAACTGCATCTACACGTAAACCATCAATATGGAACTTCTCTACCCAGAACAATGCATTGGCTACTAAGAAGTTCTCCACTTCTTTCTGTGCATAATTAAAGATTAAAGTACCCCAATGAGGATGCTCTCCTCTTCTTGTGTCAGGATGTTCATACAATGGCTGTCCATCAAACTTAGCCAATCCATGGGCATCTCTTGGGAAATGCGCTGGTACCCAGTCAAGCATAACAGCAATACCTTTGCTATGCATATAATCAACAAAATACATGAAATCCTCTGGATCTCCGTAACGCTTTGTAGGTGCATAGTACCCGGTTACCTGATATCCCCAAGAACCATCAAATGGATGCTCTGCAATACCAATCAACTCAATATGGGTATATCCCATCTCCAACACATAATCAGCTAACTCTGGTGCGATTTCTCTATAATTATAGAAACCATCCTCAGACTCATCATCCTTTTTCTTCCATGAGCCCAAATGTACTTCATAAATAGAAATTGCCTCTTTTCTGCAAGCTAATCTGTCTTTTGCACGACGCTTCTTCATCCAGCTGGCATCGGTCCATTTAAAATGACGCAAATCTGCAACTACAGAAGCTGTCTCTGGACGAAGCTGCGCAGAGTTTGCATAAGGGTCTGCTTTATGAAGGATTTCCCCTTCTCTGGTTAAAATCTGGAACTTATACATCGCACCAGGCTTTACTCCAGGAATAAACAATTCATAAATACCGGACTTTTCTAAAATCTGCATTTGATGCATTCTCGCATCCCAAAGGTTGAAGTCACCAACTACACTGACTCTTCTTGCATGTGGCGCCCATACAGCAAATAAAACACCATCTACACCATCTACTGTCATTGGATGTGCACCTAATTTCTCATAAATATCATAATGATTTCCTTCGCCAAATAAATAACAATCCATAGAAGTAATCTGCTGGTCAAAATAATATGGATCTTCTGTTTCAATTACAGTTCCATCCAGATAAGTTACTTTAAATTTGTATTTATGATACTTCTCCTTTGGAAAATAAATTCCAAATACACCTCTGTCTCCAATGGCTTCCATCTCATCTACAAGTTTTCCGTTCTTACTCTTAATCTGAATACTTACTGCATCCGGACGGTATGCGATAATAACCTGTCCATCATTAAATTTGTGACAACCTAAAAAATGAC
>JBGVLO010000208.1:0-29215 GCA_045124315.1 Lachnospiraceae bacterium | reverse complement strand
AAAAATGTCCAGCCATAAATAAAATTTTTAGCCATCTTGTATATCTGGCATTTTTCGAATTGCACCCTCTATATAGTAACATTTTTTTACCAGTTCTGCCGTGCAGAAAAGATTGTGCAAATTGCTCGTGACTGCTGGCAGACTAAGAGCAGTTTGTACAATCTTTTCTATAGGGCGGACGCCCCAAATGAATAAAGTGTCCAGCCATTCTGCACATTTCTAGCCACACTGTTTCTTCTGGCACTTTATGAATGTTCACGGTTGAACTGATACCATTTCTCTACATAGACATAGCCGATAGATTATAATAAAAAAAGTCATCGACGATATTTGATTTACGCAAGTAACAAACTAAAGTCCGCGCTGCGACGCAAATCTAGTCCTTTAGGGCGTGAGACCTTAGCGAATACCGCAATAACTTGAAAAACTCGTAAAACAAGTTTCTCATAGTCGGTCGAAAGCTACTACTTATATCCTGTAGGACGAACTTTCCTATATACAAAAAACATGCATCTTAGCAATCCGGCTTGTAAGATGCATGATCACTCCATATGGCTTTCTCAAGAAATATGGCTCAATACCATTCATGTCACTTCTAATTTTTTTCAAATATTTTCGAAACACAACTCCTTTACACATTAAAAATGCTACCACCCACAAATTCCCGAACAATGGAATTCTTAGGAATATCTTCTGTGCTTACACCTATAAAATAATCAAGAAACTTTAATATTCTCTTTGCTTCAATGTATTCCGGACAATCCTTTGGAATTCCAAATAAAATTGGTTCTGCATACTGTTTTAATACCGCCAATTCATAAATCAATGCAGAATTAAACATTACATCTGCCTGTTCCTGAAATGGGAAAATATACTGTTCCTCCCCATTACGAACAGAAGACCACATTGCAATCGTGTCCTTGGCACTAGTTCCTCTCGTTCTTGCATCTCTTACCATTCTTCGAATCAATCGTCCATCTGTAGTAGGAATCCGATTGTGTTCATCAATATTTAGCTGGGTTAAAGCACTAATGTAGATTTTAAATTTGCTTTCCTTTGGCAAAGAGTATGATAATCTGTCATTTAATCCATGAATTCCTTCGATTACTAAAACATCATCTTTTCCAAGCTGTTTGTAGTTTCCTTTGTATTCTCTCTGGCCTGTTTTAAAGTTATAGGTAGGCATCTCTACTCTTTTTCCTTTCATCAGATCCGTCATATTCTGATTAAATAATTCTACATCAATAGCTTCCAAACATTCGTAATTGTAATTTCCATTCTCATCACGAGGTGTATCCTGACGATTCACAAAATAATCGTCTACAGGAATTGGATGTGGTTTCAAACCATGTGCTCGCAATTGTACTGATAAACGATGAGAAAATGTTGTTTTTCCAGAAGAAGATGGTCCCGCAATCATAACAAACTTCTTGTCCTTCCCCTCTGCAATTCTCTGGGCAATTTCTCCCATTTTCTTCTCCTGTAATGCCTCTTGTACTAGAATTAGATTTTGAATTCCACCCTCTGCTATTACATCATTTAAGGCACCTACAGTATCCACCTCAAGCATCTTGCCCCAACCTTTTGACTCCTTGAGAATTTCGAATAATTGTGGTCGATTTTCCCATTCATCCACTTTTTTCGGCGTTGTTTTCTCTGGCAATACTAATACAAATCCATCTTTGCACAATTCCAACTTAAAATACTTAAGCATTCCTGTACTAGGTGGCATATATCCGTAAAAATAATCTTTAAATCCATCTAGATCATAAACGTTGGCTCTGGACACTCTTCGATATTCAAATAATTTTTTCTTATCCATCATGCGATAATACTCAAAGAGATTGGTCGCCTCATCTGTATTGATAGAGTACTTTCGAATTGTAATATCTTCTTCCACAATTTCTCTCATTTTCGCTTCCACTTTATCTAGAAATTCCTGCGTAACTTCCACATTCCCCTCTAACCGACAGTAACGTCCATTTCCAATAGAAAACTGTATAGATACTTTATCCAATTTTTCTCTCTCCACAACAGAATAAATCGCTTTTAGCATAACAAAAGTAACACCTCGGCAATATGTTTTGTGCCCATTGGAATCACTTGTGGTTAAAAACTCTATTTCACAATTTCTTTCTATGGTTTTATTTAGTTCCTGCAATTTGTTATTTACACATGCCAACATAATTGCTTCTTTGTCCAACCCAAATTCTCTGGAAATATCCAAGTAAGTAATTCCTTTATCAAATTCTTTTGTTTTATTTTCTACTTTGATTTTAATTTTGTCCCCCATAACAAAACCTCCTTACATATCCCACATCCTTGTAATTTATATTTAAACACAAGAAAAGTCTGATATTTCTATATTCTTTGAAAAGGATCCTGTTCTATAGCCACTTGAATAGCTAATTTTGTGCCATTTCTTCCCTTTAAATACTCTTCAATGGCATATACCATAAATCGCTCCGTCCCATAATGACCTGCATCAATGATCTGCAAACCTTGTGACAAGGCATCAATTGCACTGTGATGATCAATATCCCCCGTAATCAAAACCTGCGCACCTTTTTGCAATGCAGACGACACCATGCTTTTTCCTGCACCTGTAGAAATGGCTACTCTGGATATTTTATTTTCCAAAGGCCCCGTTACTTTCACATTCTGTGCACTAAAATTCTCTTTCACCCTGGATGCTAACTGTTGTACTGTCATTTCTTCCTGTAAATGACCAACCTGACCGATTCCAACCCATTTTCCATCTTCCACTTCCTTGACAGGTTCCAAAAGCTGCTCTCCCTTTAAGCCAATTTTTTCTGCTGCCAGATCGTTCATTACGCACGCATCACAATTGGTATGCATGGCATAATAGGAAATGTTATTTTGTATCAACTTCACAACTCTTCTTCCTATAAAATCCTCATCTGTAACTCTTTTCATTCCCGAAAAAATCAAAGGATGATGGGTAATCAACAACTCAACTTGTTCCTGTACAGCCTGCTCTATTACTTCATCCGATGCATCCAAAGCAATCATAGTTTTGCTTACTTCCTGTTCTTTGCTACCTACTAATAAGCCCACATTATCCCAGGATTCTGCACAATCCTTAGGAGCGATTTGTTCTAACTGCTGAATAATCTCACTAACCTTCATAATATCTCAAGGCCTCCTCGCAAAATTGAATGGTCTGTTTCCATTCTTCCATGATATCCCGGGTTCGTTGGGATGGATGCAATTTGAGTTTTTCTATAATACTCTCTGCATTATCTTTTTCTTTCTGAATATATTGCAACAATGCTACGTTCTTCTGTTCCAGCAAACTTTTTCCGTATCGGTAAAATAATTCGGTTCCATATTTCTCAACATTCTCTTTACGGACGCATTTGAACATAACATAACATTTTCCATCTTCCCAAAGCATCTGTTCCTGCTCTAATTCAAACCCAATGCTCTCCACAAACTTTCTCACATGAGCAATCTCAGATTGCGGCTGTAACACTAACTCAGATACATTTGACAGCACTTCTTCATTTCCTGAAAGAATTTCCTCCATCAATGGCCCACCCATGCCTGCTATCAATAATGTATTTACTTCTCCTGGATTTAATTCCTTTATTCCATTGGAAAGTCTGGTTTCAATCTGATCGTTCAAACCATGCTCCTTAATATTATCCTTTGCCCTTTCCAATGGTCCCTTATTTACATCCATTGCAACCACATGACCGGCAATTCCCTGCTCTATCATATAAATTGAGATATACGCGTGATCACAACCGACATCTGCCACTTTTGCACCTTTTGAAACCAAATCTACTACTGCTTGCAATCTATTGGATAGCTGTATTTCTTTCATAATGCACTCCTATCTTCTTTATCCTTTTGTATATTTGTTATTGATTTGGTATCCGTTGAGAACCTGCAATGGAATTATTCTAATTTTCCAAATAATCTTTTAATTTTCTACTACGACTAGGATGTCTCAATTTCCGAAGTGCTTTTGCCTCAATCTGACGAATGCGCTCTCTTGTCACATTAAATTCCTTTCCCACTTCTTCCAATGTTCTAGTTCTTCCATCATCCAATCCAAAACGTAGCCGAAGCACCTTCTGTTCACGGTCTGTAAGAGACCCTAATACTTCGATCAACTGTTCTCGTAGCAATGTAAATGCCGCCGCATCCATAGGTACTGGCATATTATCATCCTGAATGAAATCACCCAAATGACTGTCATCCTCTTCGCCAATTGGAGTCTCTAAAGATACCGGCTCCTGAGAGATTTTCTGTATCTCGCGCACTCTTCCCACCGGAAGATCCATAAACTTTGCCAATTCCTCAACAGAAGGCTCCCTTCCAAGTTCCTGCACTAACTGTCTCTGTGCTCGCAACAATCGATTGATAGTCTCCACCATATGAACAGGAATACGAATGGTCCTGGCCTGATCTGCAATAGCTCTGGTAATAGCCTGACGAATCCACCAGGTCGCATAAGTACTAAACTTATACCCTTTCGTATAGTCAAATTTTTCAACAGCCTTAATCAAACCTAAATTACCTTCCTGAATCAAATCCAAAAAATGCATTCCTCTACCAACATATCTCTTGGCAATACTTACTACCAGACGAAGGTTTGCCTCTGCCAGCTTCTTCTTTGCTTCCTCGTCTCCTTCTCCCATTCTCTTTGCCAACTCTATTTCTTCTTCAGTGGACAACAATGGAACCTTACCAATCTCTTTTAAGTACATTCGAACCGGGTCATCAACACCGACCCCGTCTGGCACAGACAAATCTAGGTTCTCAACATCTTCTTCCTCATCAATGTCTGCATCATCCGGTTCTGGCAACAAATCCTCAACTTCTTTTTCTTCCTGAAATCTTAGAATGTCAATCCCTTTTTTTTCCAAAAAATCATAAATCTTCTCTAATTTCCCCTCGTCCAGTTCTACCTCCTTAAAAAAATCTACAATTTCCTGACTCTCTAATACATTTTTCTTCGTCTTTGCATAAGCCAATAGTTCTTTCAGTTTCTCCTGAAATTTCATTTTTTCATCCATTGTATGCCACGTCCTTTCCCTCACATTGGTGTCTCATCTATTATTATCTATTATCTTGCGCCATCTCCCAATGAAATATGCAATTTTTGTAACTCTGCCTGTTCTTCTATAATTTTCTGCATTCGCAAAAAATCCGTCTCATGACTATATTGGTAATCGAGACTCTCTTTTTTTATACGGCGCACGGTCTGATTCAAAACACGTTCTTTTTCCTGAAAGGACAACTTCTCGTCTAGTTGTCGGTTAAACATGGACGCCACCTCACTCTGCTGTTCCTTACTTTCAAACTGATTGATGATTTTAGCAGGTTGAATTTCCTCCCCACTTCGAAATTGCTGAAATACGGCCTCAGCCACTGCATGATAAGGTTCTTCTCGAAAATCTTCAACATCCAAAATCTTCTCTATTTTTCTGAACAAGTCTGAATCTTCTATCAACCAGGTCAATAAAATCTTCTGTGAAGCTTTCACACTATCTTCTGACTTCTGACGCATCTGCTCTCGTCGGTTCGGATTCATTCGTTCCGGTGCAACTAACATTTGTGCCCCATAACGATTCACTAGTTTTCGTAAATCATCATATGCAATCCCATATCTTCTTGCCATAGCTTCAATATAGTTATTCCGTTCCAGCTCCTCCGGGAACACCAACAATTTCTTTGCCATCTCGTTGTAAAATTTCGTCTTCTCCTCCGGATCCTCCAGATTATAATCCTTCTCCAAAACCTCAATCTCAAAATAAAAGCTATTGATTGCCTCATCCAACCTTTTCTGGAATTCTTCTTTTCCCATGTTTTTAATAAATTCATCTGGATCCTTGTAAGGCTTTAATTGCACAATCTTCGCTGTCAACCCCGCTTCTTTTAATATAGGTATAGCCCGCAATGCTGCTTTTATTCCAGCACCGTCGCTATCATATAACAAAAGTATATCATCCGCGTATCTTTTTAGCAAATTAGCCTGAAGACCAGTAAATGCAGTACCAAGAGAGGCTACCGCATTGGTAAATCCAGCCTGGTGCATTGCAATCACATCCATATATCCTTCACACAAAATAATCGATCGACTTCTGGATGTTCTTGCAAAATTAAGTCCGTACAAATTACGACTCTTATCAAATACTTTTGTTTCCGGAGAATTCAGGTATTTGGGTTTTCCATCTCCTAATACCCTTCCCCCAAAGCCAATTACTTTGTTGTTAATATCCATAATAGGATACATAACCCGGTTCCAAAATTTATCCATCACGCCTCTGGTCTCATCTATAGTAAACAAACCAGTTTCCTTTAACACACGATCCTCGTATCCTTTTTTCTTAAGATAAGGATGCAACCCGCCGTATTTGCTGGCATATCCCAACCCAAAACTTGTGATGGTAGATTTTTCAAGTCCTCTATTTTGAAAATAATCCAATCCAACTTTTCCCTGTTCTGACTGCAACTGGTATACATAGAATTTGGCTGCTTCCTTATTGATCTCTAAAATACGATTCTTCAAATCTGCATTCTTTCTAGCTTCCTGGGATTGCTCTACCTCAGGTAATTGCATTCCACATCGATCCGCCAAATACTTAATAGCCTCCACAAAGCTGAAATTCTCGTATTCCATCACAAATGTGAATACATTTCCACCTACGCCACATCCAAAACAATGATACATTTGCTTTGAGCCACTCACAGAAAAAGATGGCGATTTTTCATTATGAAACGGACAGAGTCCCATAAAATTGCTTCCCGACTTCTTCAGTTTTACATAGTTCGAAATCACATCTACTATGTCATTTCGCTGTCTTACTTCTTCTACAATCTCTTCTGGATAAAACATGCATTTTCCTTTCTCTGTTTATTTCCAAACATTTGGAATAAAACAGTCTTTATATTTTCGTATTGCATAATTATCTGTCATCCCCGCAACATAATCACACACAACTTTTTCTTTCTCTTCTCCCCTTTTCTCTATGAAATCAATGTATTCAGATGGCAATTTCTGAATATGCTTCAAATAATATTCATATAACTGCTTCACTAAATCCACGGCTTTTCTCTCCTGTCCCTTGGCAACAGGATTGGTATATACTCTTTCAAACAGAAATGTTCTTAAACCATACAATGCCTGATACACATGCTCCGACATTTCAATCTCATTGCGCGCGAAGCTACATCGAATCACATCATGAATGAGAGTATTCAACCTCTGACTTCTGGTAGCCCCCAGAATGTTCACATACTCCTTTGGTATATCCCCTTTCTCTATTATACCAGCCCTGACGGCATCTGCAATATCATGATTCGTATATGCTATCTTATCTGACAAACGAACAATTTTTCCTTCCAGGGTAAATGGCGCCCCAGCAGTCTGGTGATTCCTTACTCCATCGATCACCTCATTTGTAAGATTCAATCCGTCTCCATTTTTCTCCAGTATAGTAATGACACGCACACTCTGTTCATGATGTGCAAATCCAAACGGACACACTTCATTCAACGCCCGCTCCCCCGCATGGCCAAAAGGTGTATGTCCCAGATCATGACCTAGAGCAATAGCTTCTGCAAGATCCTCATTTAAAAACAATCCCTTCGCAATAGTCCTGGCTATCTGTGCAACCTCAAGGGTATGTGTCAGTCTTGTTCTATAATGGTCTCCCTCTGGTGCTAGAAATACTTGTGTTTTTTGCTTCAACCTGCGAAAAGATTTACAATGCAATATCCGGTCCCGGTCTCTTTGATATTCTGTTCGAACATCACACAACTCTTCATTCACCCTCCTGCCTGACGTCTTGTCGCTAAATGCTGCATATTCACATAACTCTACATGTTCTCTCTGCTCTAGCATTTCCCTTATCGTTATCTCCACAAACACCACTTCCCCCAAAATATGTGTAAAGATTATGATCCCTTCTGGTTTCGAACAAGTTATTTCAAAAATTATATAGATACTTCTATTGTTTTTATCGTCCCTTTTCCCAATAATAATTAGTCATTTCGACCACTACAAGCAAAGTTATTCTTCCGATGTACCCTGTTCGAAAAACAGCTCTATCATTCAAACTTCTTTATATAACAAGAAGGAGCTATCGCATTCACGATAACTCCTTCTTTCAGATTTACTTTTTATGATTATTTCTTCTTCGCTGTCGCTTTCTTTGTAGTCTTTTTGTTATTTTTCTTTGAAGTCTTTTTCTTACCTGTAACTTTTACCTTCTGACTTACTGTCTTCTTCTGTCCATTGCTCAATGTAACAACAACCTGAATTTTGCAATTTCCTGCTTTTACTGCTTTTACTTTTCCTGCAGAAGAAACAGTTGCAATCTTCTTATTTGTTGATTTAAACCCAATCTTTACACCAAGATGTGCAGATTGAACCTTATCTGTTTTCTTAATGTTCGTTACTTTTACAAGATCACTATTTGCAATCTTAGCTGTAACCTTCATGGTCTTGCCCTTTTTCAAAGTCTTCTTACCATATTTTACTGTTACATTATCTAATAAGGTCTTAGTAACAGCCTTAGCCGGCTTGTTTGCTAACACTACATAATCTCCACCCTTTGAAAGACGAAGTGTAACAGCACCCTGACTGGTAACTGTAGCTGTATTCACGGCAATCTGCTGTAATTTCTTACCACTTACACGATAAACAAATACATTTGTATCCGGCTTAATCACGTTCTGAGTAGAAAGACTTACCTGAACACTTGCATCTACCGGCAATGCGTCTTTATGAGCAAAGCGAACCAATGCAGCATCTTCATTATTTGCATCTTTATCAAGAATACTCTTAATATCTGCATCTACTGAAGCATTTGATACTACACATGCCAAATCAATATCACTTACCTTTGCAGCATTGGCAAGTTTTAAATCCTTTTCATCAAAAATCCAAACTGCTGTTGCATTTGCAAACTGTACCGTAACCTTATTTGCGATTGCCTGTCCCAATACGGATGCCTGAACAGTTCCCACACTAGGTGTTGTATTAGCTGGTGTAGCACTTACTGCAGGTTGTGATGTTACTGCAGGCTGTCCAGGTGTCTGAGTAGACTGTACACATTCTGTAGGTTGTACGTTTTCTGTAGGTTGTACTGTTTCAGTAGGCTGCAATGTCTCTTCTGCTTTCTTGTCGCTGATTACAAATACTGCTGTTCCACCCTTCTTATTTGATGGAATATTTACAGTTACTTCTCCATTTTCAGCAACTTTATAAACAGAACCACTATACATATTGGTGATTTCATGTCCTGCAAAATCCGGAATATTCAAAGTTACTTCCTGTTTCGTATCTGCAATATTTAATGCCACTACCACATCTGTTCCATTATACGAACGCTCAAATGCCATATACTTCTTTTCATCATTTGCCGCAATTGATTTACGTGTTCCCTTAGAAAATACTTTGCTATACTCTTTACGAATCGCAAGCATTCTCTTGTAATGGTCTAATGTGCCTGCTTCCTCATCTGTTAAATCTGTAAACTTCATGTCATAACGGTTTTCAGATTTTGGATAGTTATTTGCTCCAGACATTCCAATTTCTTCACCATAGTAAATAATTGGTTGTCCTTTTGCTGTAATACTTAAAGAAGCTGCAACCTTTGCTAATGCTTTTGCTTTTGATAAGGTATAGTTCTTCTCTGTCTCTGAATCCTTTGTATTCGTTAATCCATAGGCAAAACCATCTTCATCATGAGACCCTAAGAAGTTACCAAATGTTGCAGAGCTGTTAAGGATTGTATTTCTGTTTTCCAACTGCTTCTCTACTGCTGAAAGATCTCCGGTTACAAACTTAGTAGCCATATCATTGAAACTAAAGTCTAACAATGAATCGAAGGTACCACTCTGTAAGTATCCTGCATCATCGGAATAGGATGCTCCATAGCACTCACCGATCATCTTAAATTGATCCGATTTTTCTGCCAATGCATTCTTAAAGGCTGACCAGGTTGTGGATTCTACGTGTTTTACTGTATCCACACGGAAATAGTCAATATCGTAATGCTCCATCCAAGCTGTCTGCCATCCGATCAATTTGTTACGAACTTCTTCATTTTCTGTTGCGAAATCAGGAAGTCCATCCTGTTGTCCTAAAATATCATTTCCTTCTATGTTATTTTCACGATACATTTCAGAGAAGTGTTCCTCTGACTCCGTACCATAACCAGAGTGGTTCAGTACCACATCCACCATAATACGGATTCCTCTGTTATGAGCCTCTGAAATCAATATCTTAAATTCTTCTTCTGTTCCTAAATGATCATTTAATTTTTGGAAATCACTTGCCCAGTATCCTGCATATCCATAAGATTTCACTCCGCCTTCTGCAGTCATAGCAGTTGTGATGTTTTCAACAATCGGAGTAATCCAAATGGTATTGATACCTAAATCTTTTAAGTAATCTAACTTCGAAGTCACACCTGCAAAGTCTCCACCATGATAAGCAGAGCCATTTTCCAAGTCATAATCTCCTACACCATATGCATCGTTGTTTGCTTCATTTCCATCACAGAAACGGTCAGTCAGCATGAAATAAATTACTGATTCATCCCAATCGAACTCTTCTGTAGCAGTCTCTTTTGCAGTTACATTTACTGTTATAGATGTTGCATGTGTCTTATTGTATTGATCCACAATCTTAACTGGAATTTCTTTTTCTCCTACTGCAATTGTATCATTCACAGAGATTGTAAGCTTTAACAAATCCGGCTCAATGGCCACTTTGCTCTCGCCACCTAATGCAGAAAGATCTGCATAAATACTCTGTGGTTTTACATTTTCCTTGTTGGTATAATCTACTGTTAACACTCTATTCTGTGTATAGTTCATAGATGTGTTATTTAATGAAGCAGTCACTTCTGTTGCAAGATCTTCAAATGTAAGAACCGATTTTGTACCATCTTCTGTCTTATTTTCATTGAATTTATCAATCTCGGTCTTTTCTTCTGTACCATTTTCTGTCTTGTAAGTAACGGTGTAATTATATTCATAAGTTCCAGTTGCAAGATTTTCCAATACACCTTCAAAACGATCGGTTTCGTTGTTGTACTGCATCTCGATCTTCTGACCTTTCACATTTACAGCTACTTTGTCAATCTTTGTAGTCTGTGCCTCATTTAGCGCAAACACATCGTCATTTCTATAGTAGAAACGGATCTGCTTCTGATCCGGCACTAATTCATAGCCTGTGTTAAATGGCACATACTCAGGCTCTGCCACCCCTTCTTTTACCTTTACTTTCACTACAGACTGATCCTTTGGAATGACAATGGATCTATCACTTAAATCCTTCTCCACTCCAGTCCATGATGCATCTTCCGGTTCCTTGCTTCTTAACAAATACTCAACCTTGGTAGTATCCTGATCTACCGCAAAGATAACATAATGTTTTCCATTTGCTTCCTGGAAGAACAAGGATTTATTTTTGTATTTTGACTGTGCGGTCCATGTATATAAGTTCCAGTTTCCGTAATCATTGTTGTTTCTCTCGTATTCTACAATGACCCATTTCTTTGGTTTTTCAGGGAAGTTCTCATACCATTGATCTGCAGATAAATCATTTCCCTTGATCAGCCAAAATTCGCCTTCTGTCTTATCTTCTGGAATGGTCATTTCTCTTTGAGTTTCCTGATAAGACCACTCGCCTTTGGAACGAATGATTACATTCAATGCATTGCTTGGGAACTCATAGGTAGCAGTTGCCCATTCTCTTCCAAGCGCATCTGTATGGTTCTTTCCATTAAATGTATAACCTGTATTGTACGCTTTTCCAGACTGTTCCCAAATCCACATGTCACGGTCTGCATACACAGAAGTATCCTCTTCGTCATAATAGTGGATTGTGAACTGGTACATTTTATCTACCACATTTATGTTGTATACAGATGAGGTCTTTCCATCCGAAATTTGTACCGGAACTCTGCTCTCTTCGCAATCTTCTGCAACCGATAACACACCATTTTCTAAGGTAACACCCTTCTGTTCTTTTTTTACCAATTCATAAGTAACATCTTCCACTGTTTCCGGCTTCAATGTATTCCTTATGTATTTTTGTACGGTAGTTGGAAGTGTTACACTCTTTCCTTTTGCAACTTCAATTCCGGTTTCCGGTACAAGACCAGGCACCACAACTACGCTGTTTCCATCGCTACCCTCTTTCAACGGTGCCAATGGGTCTGCCATCCAGCTGCCATTTACAATTACTTTGTACTGATATTTACCAGGTATAAAATCATTTAATGTTAATGCATAGATTCCAGAAGTGTCTTTATCCGGCACCATCTGGTTCGCCTCTGTTCCTTTGTCAGGACCCGGCCAGCCATTGAATACACCTGCTACATAAATCGTAGCATCACTTCCTAATTTCGAATCATAGTACATAAATTTTACGGAATTGCTTCCGTCTTCATTTGTGATCACCTGTGGACTGGCTACAGATAATGCAGCTTTGTCTACATTCTTCTCTTCAATAATATTTCCATTGTAGTTACACTTATCGGTTACAACTTTTCCTTCTTTATTTACGATTACATAGGAATACTTTCCTTCCTCATCGTAGAATTTTGCAGAATACATTCCATCTCCCACAAAATCTTCATCCAGCTTAAAGTCCACAGTTTTGTATCCTTTTGCTGTTGCATCTTCTTCTGTCACCTGATCGCCAACTGCATATGTATCTGCGTCATTTTCTGTAGATTTCTTATAATATACTTTTGCACCCTTTCCATCATATGGATAGAAAATGGTAATCAATCCAATATTGCTAACCATTGGGTTGCGCACAAAAGCACCTTTACTTGCATATTTTGTCTTTGAAAGAGGATCGCCTAACTCTTTCACGATTTCCTCATCTTCATTTAACTGGCAGAATGTATACTGGTACAATCCTTCTGTCTTGATTGCAGCAGATGTAGCAACAAATAAATATGCTTCTTCTGCAAGCTTTTTCGCATATTCCGCTTTGATCACACTCTTCTTCTGAGTAGTCTTAAGATTACCATATACTCCAATGGATGCCTGTGTAGTCGGAGCTACATAATAAAAAGTCACTGTTCCATCTTCGTTGTAGGTAGGACTGTTCTCATTAAATTCATAGCTTTTGTTTGACTTTGTCTCTACCTTGATCTGACGGGTTTCATCTGTCGTATCAATGGTGAGTGTTACATTGCTGGTCTCTGTTAAGGTTAACTCACAGTTTCCACCAGTACCAGTACCACCAAATGCTTTTTTCCATGCAAAGTAGTACGGATCCTGTAATACCTTAAATGAATAGGTACCAGCAGGCACATTTTCTAATGTAATACTATAAGTAGTATCGGTTTGTTCTTTCAGCGGATATTTTTTGCTTTTTGCACTCCATTCTGCATCTGCAATATCTCCAACCAGATAAAATACTTTCGCTGGTTCCATAGAAAAATCTTTCGCTTGTGCACTTGAATTATTAACAGGATTCTCTTCGTACCAATTTCCATTTTTATAGTACAAATCATTTCCTTCATAATCCTTCATGCCAGGCTGATAACAGTCACCAGTTTTTTCTGATCCATCCGTATTTAAAAACTGGAATCCTTCCACAGAACCCTGAATAGTAATGCCATACCAATTCTCCCCTTCTGTTTCTGCTTCCGAAATTAATGGATGTCTTGTCACATTCCAATCCTTAAATAATTCTCCTTCTGTAGAAACTGTTGCGTCTTCTTCCTGCCAATACTGCAAATACACCTTACCTCCGTAAGCTGCATCTTCGTCATAGAAATGAATATTGATATTCATTCCATCTTCTGCTGCCTTGATCAACTGACCATTTGGCAGCATTGTGATAACCATTGCAATCAATAGGATTACACTGACTATCTGTTTGAGTTTCTTGCTTACCTTCATTGCTTTCTCCTTTCCTTCTCTAAACACGTTTCGGGCATATGCCCACACGACACTAATTATAACATTTCCACAAAGAAAAGAAAAATCAAATTTACTTCACGTTTTTTGTTTATTTTGTACAATATCCATTTTATATTCGCAAGTTTAACTCCTCAATCTCATCATTCCTTAATTCTTCCCACACAAATACCAGTTTTCGAAATAACTTTCCATCCAATATAGTCTTGGAATGATCTATTATTAAGAAATCCAGCTTACAGAAAGCATCCTCACCGACAACACTTTCATAGGAACAAAGTGGACAAGTCCACTTCAACTCCCTGTATCCCTCACTCATGAGGGACTTGATCCACTTTGCGTGCCAGATGCGTGTTGCATGCTTTTTTGCACTGTTTTCAGCCTAAGCAAAGACTGTAAGGTCAAAGCGAAGGCTAGAAAACTGGCAGGCAAGGCTTTCCCAAGAAAACGAGTCGAAGACGACGTTTGATTGGTTGAAAGCTACTGCGCAACAATACTCCTTTCGCATCTGTGCACATCCTCGCGGAGTGTTTTTGCTCTATAGAACGAACTTTCCTATAGAGTAAAAAAAGAAACTGATTTCTATCACCAGTTTCTTTGATCCTTTATTCTATTTTCTGTTCTTCTCTGCTTTTTTGTTTCTGCCGTTCCATTTTTGAATAGATACATCCACAGTAATCCTGACGATACAACTGATACTCAGCGGATAACGCAATGGAGCGCTTATATCCTTCTTTTTTCTTAAAATCAGAATATAAGTACGCCACACCACATTGATCACTGATTTTTTTTCCTATTTCATTAAGCTTCTGGGCATTTTTTAACGGGCTGATAGAGAGGGTGGTTGTAAAATAATCCATCTGCAATTCTTTTGCTACTCGCCCAGTTTCCTGCAGCCGTAACCGGTAACAACGAAAGCAGCGTTCTCCACCCTCCTTATCCTTTTCATGTCCCTTTGCGAGCTCATAAAACTTTGCGGTTTCATAGTCCCCTTCCACAAATTGTACCGGGTATTTTGTGGGCATTGCTTCAATCAGTCTTTTCTGTTCTTCGACTCTTTTTTTATACTCATCCTCCTCCGATATGTTGGGGTTGTAATAGAAAATGGTGATAGAAAAGTACTGGGACAAATACTCAATACAATAACTGCTACAAGGTGCACAACAACTATGAAGCAAAAGAGTAGGAACTTTGCCTTCCTTCTGATTTTGTGCCAAAATCTTCTCTAATTCTTTTTGATAATTTCGTTTATTCATCTTCCTCAAATTCCTCCTCATAGTCGTCCTCGTACCCATTCTTACGCTTACGAAGCAACATTGACAGCAATATCACTATAATTACAACCAACGCGCCTATTACGCCATAAAGAAATCCGGAGCTGCTCTCTTTTTTTTCATAAGCAGAAGTATGCACTTCCACATTTTGCTGATCATCTCCTTCATAGGAAGAAATCCACTGTCCTACCCTGTCATATTGATAAAACTTTGCTTCTCCATCTTGCTTTCTGCCATACACCAAAACATAATCCCCCAGATTGTCTTTTGGTGCATACGCGATCACATCCTGCCCTTCCACAGAAATCAAAGTCTGTACATAACCATTGGGGATAACTGTAGTATCCGGAATTGGCACAATTTCAAAATCCAGATTATAGTTCATATGCAGAGTGCCATCCTCAGAATAAAAGGTGATTCCATTATTATCACTGTTCCTATTCCCAATCTGCGCTTCTTCTACCTTTTCTGTCTCTTCTTCCAGCACCTCTTCCTGTGTGCTTTTCTTATATATTTTTATTGTGTATACCTTATCTTTTTTCTTACTACCAGATACTGTTATGGTTGCCTGGTTCTCCCCTTCCTGCAAATTTTCATTTCCCTGTACCGTCACAACATCTGCTGCCAACACTGCTTTTGCTTCAATATACAGTATATTCACCTCAGACTCTACCTCTACCTCATATTGTGTTACATCAGCAGAAAAGGCAGGCGTTAGTTGTCCATAACTAACCTCCAAAGATTTCAAACCTTTATTTTCAACCTGTTGTTCTGTTAGTGACTGCTGCTCAACAATATGCAAAGGCAATGTATTCTGTGACACCGACATCTGCTTTGAATCCTGACCGGAATACATGTGCACCGTATCGCTGACATACACTTCCGTAGTGGCTGCTTTCTTTGCCATGAATTTCATGTGATATTCCCGAACCTGTTCCTCGCCCTCTAGGTCACTGATCAAGATTAATCCATTTTCTCCGGAAACGCATTTTCCTACATCGGTCAATTCCAAAACATTAGGATCATAGGCTACATAAGTTTGAATACCGCTGATTCCAGAACTAGACTCTGCTGTCAAGGTCACAATAAAACTTTCTCCAACGGCGTATTCTTCCTTGCTAGAAGAAAAAGCAACCGATGCACTGGCTGCATTGATTGCTTTCCCTTCCCACAACGAAAAAATCATACACAATGCACAAACTATATATGCTAATTTTTGTATCGTATTTTTTCCCTTCATGGTCTTTCCTCTTTTATCATCCTGCTGAACTTATGGTCACATACTGAGCTGCTACATAACCATTTAATGTAGTACCATCATATGTAAACGAAATATAATACCAATTCTCTGTATTTGTGCTGGCATTTCCCAAAATCGTAATTGCCTGCCCTGCTGACAAAGTAATTTTATTTCCAGCATAATTCACATAATCCTTGTCGTATCCAGGCTGCACACGAACATTTAATGGCCCCTGCAACACCTTAGCCAAAGTTGGTGTGGTTTCTTTATAAGAAGGACTTGGCTCAACAGTGGCTGTAATTGCAGCAGAAGTACTTGTACTTGCCGTCTCTTCCGTCTTTATATTATCCTGTGTAACATTCTCCTGTGTCTTACCTTTGAATGTTACCATATTGGCTAACACATATCCTTTACATGTCTTCCCTCTATATTTAAACGAAATTCGGAACCACTTCTTACTGTTGGCAACTGCCTCTTTTTTTACGACAACAGTATCTCCCTCTGTCAAAACAACTTCCTCATCCTTATACAAAAGATAATCTTCACTCACTCCTGGTGTATTTCGAACATTAATCTCTGTACTACTGTTAATGACACCATTTACCTTTTCATTAAATGTTAAGCACACATAATCTCCATGCAGGTACCCTTTTACAGTGCTTCCATTCACTTTGCACTTTACATAGTACCAGATAACACCTTTTACAATTTTCTGTTTTGTAATGGTAACCTTCTTGTTCTTCTTCAATGCTACACTTGCATTGTTGAGCTTTACCTGTTCTGCGACTGTAGACGGTTTTGTTCGAACATACAAAGAGGATGCAGTAATCTTTCCAGTTAACTTCAATCCGCTTGCACTTCTATTTACTATGGTTTCAACCGGTGCCTGTGGAATTTCTTCTTCCTCTATGATAACCGTAGTATCTGCCTTTGCTTTCGAAGATGGTTTTGCTGTTGCACGAGCTTTCGCAGTCGGTTTTGTTGTTGCGCTCTCTGCATCCGGCAAACTTTCCTCTTCTATTTCTTCCTCAGCCGCTTCTTCTTCTATTACTCCTACTGTTCCTGAAGTAACCTTGATATAACTCTTACAACTATATCCAATTATCTTCTCTTCCTTGTATGTGAACTTAACCTTGTAATATCTTCCCTGTTCACCAAGAATCGTCACCACATTATTCTTAAATAAATATACAGCTTTCTTATCCAGCAAGACCTGATCGTAAGAATAATCCGGACCGGTTCTTACATTCAACGACTCCGCGGTCACTACACCTTTTGCATTTGCAGCTTCTGCAGACTTTCCAAATCCAATCCACCCAAAAGTAAACACTACTGCTATACAAATAAATGCACCAATATAAAAGATATGTTTGTTTCTTTTCTTATTTGTTTTCACAATAAACCCTCTTACTTTCTATCTTCTCTGTGTTTTCTCACTTACCCATTTGCATGTCTGATTATCCACTCTGTTTCTAGAACGAACCACTAATTCTATGCCTCATCAATGGCTTTTCCAATGTCATTCCTCTTATATTTATTAGCAAAATCAATCCACTCTGTAGCCTTATACGCATTCGCTCTTGCTTCCTTCAGATTAGCTCCTTTTGCTGTTACACCAAGGACACGTCCACCATTTGTCACAATGCCTTCCTCTGTCTTCTTGGTTCCCGCATGGAACACATAATAACCATCCTTATCTTTAAAGTTATCCAATCCTGAGATCAATTTACCCTTTTCATACTTTTCTGGATACCCGTCTGAAGCCAACACTACACAAACTGCTGCATTGTCTTCAAACTGAAGGTCAACCTGATCTAACTTACCATCGATACAAGCTTCCATTACCTCTATAATATCATTCTTCATTCTTGGCAACACAACCTGTGCCTCAGGATCACCAAAACGGGCATTGTACTCTAATACCTTTGGTCCTTTTTCTGTTAACATCAACCCAAAGAACATAATTCCAGTGAAATCTCTTCCTTCTGCTTTCATAGCATCCATAGATGCCTGATAGATATATTTGTGACAGAACTCGTCTACTTCTTCTGTATAGAATGGACTAGGTGAAAATGTTCCCATACCACCTGTGTTCAATCCCTGATCTCCATCCTTTGCACGCTTGTGATCTTGTGCACTTGTCATCGGAGCAATATGTGTTCCATCACAGTAACACAATACAGAAACTTCCCTACCTGTCATGAACTCTTCAATTACGATCTTATCACCAGCTGATCCAAACTGCTTGTCAAGCATCAAAGTCTTTACGCCTTCTTTTGCCTCTTCCTTTGTGTTACAGATCAAAACACCCTTACCCAATGCTAATCCATCTGCTTTTAATACAATAGGATATTCACTGGTCTCCAAGTATGCAACAGCGTCCTCTGGAGATGTAAAAGTCTCGTATGCAGCAGTTGGTATATTGTATTTCTTCATCAAATCCTTAGAAAAAGCTTTGGATCCTTCTAAGATTGCTGCATTCTTTCTTGGTCCAAATACACGCAATCCTCTTTCTTCAAATACATCTACTACACCAGCAACCAATGGATCATCCATACCAATAATCGTAAGATCGATTTCCTTCTCCTGTGCAAAATCAGCCAGCTTTTCTAATTCCATAGCTCCAATGTCTACACATTCTGCCAATTCTGCAATTCCCGCATTTCCCGGAGCACAATAAATCTTATCTACTTTCTCACTCTTTGCTACGCTTGTTGTAATTGCATGTTCTCTTCCGCCACTTCCTACGATTAATACTTTCATAGTTACCTCCTATTTTCTACGAACAATGTTATCGACTACTTCTATTTTATCATTTGCAATTAAATTGATAGCTTCCGGAAGGATGTTCCACTCTGCCTCTTCCATTACTCTTCTCTGCAACTGTTCCGGAGTATCTCCATCCTGCACATATACTGCCTTTTGCAGAATAATTGGCCCAGTATCGGTTCCGTCATCCACAAAATGAACCGTTGCACCTGTTACCTTATTTCCTCTTGCTAAAACTGCCTCATGAACTTTCAATCCATAGAATCCATCTCCACAGAAAGAAGGAATCAACGATGGATGAATATTAACAATACGATTCTCATATGCCTCTACTACATTCTTCGGTACAATTACAAGATACCCAGCCAAAACAACCAGATCCGCCTGATATTTTTTTAAGCATGCCAATAAAGCATCATCAAACTCCGATCTCTTCTCAAAATCCTTTGGAGAAAGGTACTCTCCACGAATACCATGTTTTGCAGCACGTTCCAATGCATAAGCATCCTTTTTGTTACTTATAACTACTTCAATTTTTGCATTTTGAATTGTCTGATCCTCTATCTTGTCGATAATGGCCTGCAAATTTGTTCCACCACCCGACACTAAAACAGCAATCTTTAACATTTTGCTCCTCCATTCACAAACATCACAGAAGGTGCCCTAAAACTACCTTTTCAATTTGGATGGTTTCACGACACCTATCTTGACTTTCCTATATTCACATCAGAATTCTCTGATGTACTTTACAATTATAACAATGTAACACCCTTATCACCGGCTTTAATCTCACCAACAATGTAAGACTTCTCACCTGCGGCCTTGATCAATGTCATAGTCTTGTCCACATCTGCCGGATCTACCGCAATCATCATACCAATACCCATATTATACGTATTGTACATCATCTCTTCTGCTATACTTCCATCCTTCTGAAGCATACCAAAGATTGGTGGCACATCATAACTTCCCTTATTTACAAATGCATGCATACCATCTGGAAGCATTCTTGGAATATTCTCGTAGAATCCACCACCAGTAATATGACTACAAGCCTTGACAGTTACTCCACCAGTTTTAATCTCCTTCAATGCCTTTACATAAATCTTAGTAGGAGTTAACAATGCCTCTCCCAATGTACATCCCAACGATTCAAATGGCATATTCAAACACTCAGATTTGATATTAAATACCTTACGAACCAATGAATATCCATTACTGTGAATACCTGAAGACGCAATACCGATCAATACATCTCCTTCTTTCAAATCTTTACCTGTGATCAAGTCCTTCTGATCTACTACACCTACAGCAAAACCAGCAAGATCATACTCATCAATAGGATAAAAACCTGGCATCTCTGCAGTCTCTCCACCGATCAATGCTGCTCCAGACTGTATACAGCCTTCTGCCACACCACTGACGATAGTCGCAATCTTCTCTGGTTCATTCTTTCCACAAGCTATGTAGTCTAAGAAGAATAATGGTTCTCCACCTGCACATGCAATATCATTCACACACATAGCAACACAGTCAATACCAATGGTATCATGTTTATCCATCTCAAAAGCGATCTTAAGCTTGGTACCTACTCCATCTGTTCCTGAAACCAGTGTAGGATGCTCCATATTTTTAAACGCATCCATAGAAAATGCACCAGAAAATCCGCCTAAATTCGTCATTACTTCTTTACGCATAGTCTGTTGTACGTGCTTCTTCATCAATTCCACTGACTTGTAACCAGCCTCAATATCCACGCCTGCTTTCTTGTAATCCATCTTTTATCCTCCTAATCTACACAGTTTGAAATCAAGATTTCCCTGTCTTCAAAATGTTACTCATAAGTAATTACCCAGAAGTTTGAACACTCGTCAGTCTCTTCCAACATTCATCCGATTGAAGATTAGAAAACACCAACTATCACGTTCTTTACAAAACTCAAACAACATTATACCATAGGTTTTACTATAAGGAAAGAACTTTTTTCCATGCAATACCTCCGGCGTCACATTTGCTCCAAGGCTTCATTTAATTGTTCCGTTCCAGCCAATACAAATTTACCATCTTTTATAAGTGTAATTGACTCGCCATTCTTTTTATAAACAGTAATTTCTCCCAATTCATCATAAGGAATGGTAATATCTGTATGACACTGAAAATACGCTTCCTCCATGTTACTATGTCTCTTTTTAGAGCAACTATTTTCTTTGGCAATCATTTCTTTTCCATCCGGATTATACACACGATTCTCCTCACTCATACTATAACAGGTATCCCCCAACGCAAAATGTGGTCCTGTCTTTTCTGCAATAAGGATTGGAAGCTTACCAGAAATATCATATTTTTGTCCCATTGCATATGCGGTGGTATTTGTTCCAATTGCAAATTCTCCAATTGGCAAACTATCATACTGATACAAAATATTATCCTTCACAAGCTTCTTATTCTGTTCTTCCTCTTGAAAATTCTTACAGGTGTAATCTTTTACTTTCCCATCTTCAAAAATAAACTGAAGATCCTTATAACACATTGCATTCAAATACACCTTAGTCACATGGAGCACTCCGTTTGTGCCTTCCAACTTCGGTGAAGTAAACACTTCGCCCACCGGAATATTTACATCCGCAAGACAATTTTCAAAAATTGTCTGTTTCTGTGGATCCTCCATAGCGGCAAGTTGTACCTTTAACGCTGTCCTATTGTCCCCTTTTCCAAGAACCCTCACATACTCTCCCTGATCCAAAGCATCAATCAGGCATTGCTGAATTCTCTTATACTTTTCCACATCCAGAGTATTTACTTTGACTGTCTCAGCAAATATTTCCTTGAACTTTGAACCAATCTCCGGTATGGGATATGCAATGATCGTAAAGCTATACTGATCACTTGGAATGAACTCATTTACAAGAATACCAGACTCTCTCTGATACTCCACCGAAACTTTCTGCTGTTTTTCTGACAAACTCAAAGCCTCCGGCTTGTTTACAGGAGCAAATTCCCGTTCCCCAAAGGTTTCGATTACCGCAGGTCCTGCATATACCTCTGCCAGCTCCTCAAACTGTTCATACCCTAATCTCAGATTCACAAGTTTCCGTTCCATGAGCGGACGATCCAAATACATGGCCTGATCAAATCGGTGATCGTAGTCATATTGTGGATTCACGCTAGTTCCAAAATAACCAGTCTTATTCACCTTTTTGTGCATACTGCTTACCCCGGTACGGTAAATAGTCGGTTCCAGTCCCATTTCCCTAAATTGAAGAATTGCCTCTTTTACGATTCGCTCAAACCCTAATGGATAGCGGATATTTACAGTTTTCTTTTTGCTAAGGTCTATTCTTGCCAGCTCAAATCCCTTCCGAAATCCTTCGGTATAAGTTCTGGCCATAGCCTGTATCTGTTCCCTTGGCATCTCATTTAAAAACCTGGCAATCTTTATCTCATTCTCACTAATATATTCCCCGAAGCGATATAAATAACGCAAGTCATCCAAATCACTCTCCATAATGACTTCGGTTGCAAAAGAAAAAGAAGGATCCAGCATTTCTCTCGTGCGCGTAGGCAAAGTCACATCACAATAATCACTGAAATAATAGTAAATTGCTTCTCTCATCTCACGCTCAGTGTTCTCATTCTCTTCTTCCATCAGATTAAAAATCTGAATAAACAATTCTGCCGCAATTGTGATATCAAATAATCTCTGCTCAAATGCATAGGCTACACATGCTCTTAATTCTGTATACAAAAAACATAGGATTTTTCCATAAGGTTCTCCTAGTTTTTCCATTGCATAGGCAGGATTGGCATAACTAATTTCATACCCTTCCATATCAGGTGCATTAATCTGGGACTTTGACAGAAGATCAGCATACAAATCATAATTCATCTGCTGACAAGCATCCAAGCCTAACTCATCCCACTCATCTTCCTCGAACATATTGATGACCTCTTTTATCTGTAACAAATATGCCCCTGTTCTCCTAAAATATCCACGATATTTCTGATCAAGTGTAGATGTATCAGCAACAATATCTTCAATGCGTTCCATTGCTAACTCATATCGTTCTCCCACTGCCTCGTTCTGTGCTTCTATCTGTTCTAAAAACGACACGCTTCTTCCCTTCTTTCTATCTCTTCTAAGTCTAAATTCTCTTGCATCCCCTATAATTTTCTTATTTGCTATACCTATGTCAAATTAGCAAATCTAACTATATCATACTCTCTATTGATGTTTTTGTTCCTCCACCACATAATCGTGAAATTTATTATATATTTCCGGATAATCCTTTTTCAAACGTACCGGCTCTAATGCTTTATTTACAAAGCAATGGTCACTGCTGGCTGTTGCATGTAATTCTCCTGTCTTGGCATTTCTAATTTCATATGTAATAGAAAATTTCACCTGTGAAAATTTAGAAAATTTTTCTTCAATAATAATCTCATCTCCATATCGGATCGCCTGTTTATAGTCAATTTGTACTCCCAGCACAGGGATCAAAATCCCAAGGGACTCCACATATGTATATTCTAATCCATTCTGTTCCATATAATACATTCTACACTCTTCCAAATATCTCACATAATTTGCATGATGTATGATTCCCATCTGATCTGTCTCATAATAATTTACTTTTCTTCTATATGGTTCCATTCTTCTTCTCTCCTATTTCTTTCTATGATGCAGATACAAAGTGTTGTTAGTGAATATGCTTCATACTGTTATATGTAACTGCTCAAAATATGCTGTTCAAAACACAATTACAGAATTCTCTACACTTCTGAACAACTATCAATATTATAGCACAAATTTTCTCTTCTGCACGCAAAAGTTACTCAATAGAGTGGTTTCTTTCAGAAACATAAAATGCAGACTATACTTGCATTGACAACCATAGTCTGCATCTATTGATTAAAAAATCGTTTCCTCTTACATGTATTTACACATCATCTTTTTCATTCATCATACTTTACACTTCACTAGATTTCTTACATTTCCTTTGGAATTTCCTGATACATTGTGTCACTCATAGGTTCTTCTGTTTTAGGCATCCAGCTATCTTCCTTTTTCTGCTCTGATCCCTGTTCTTCTTCCTGCTTTTTCTTTCCTTTCAATGTGTCCATAAGGTTAATTCCAGTTACTGCTTCAATGGTTTCTGGCAGCTGACTGACAATATCTGTCACATAACCAGTCACTTTTGCTGCACCACCATTTTCTCCAGAATTTCCACCCTGATCTACAATAACGATCTTTTCTGTCTTCGCAAGAGGCTGTGCAACCGCATTTGCAATCTCAGGTAATTTTTCAATGATCATCTGAGCAACGGCAGCCTCATTGTACAACTTATACGCTTCCGCTTTCTTTTCCATTGTTTCTGCTTCTGCATTACCTTTCGCCAGAATAGATGCCGCTTCCGCTTCACCTTTTATGCGGATTGCTTCCGCTTCTGCTTCCGCCTTGATTTTAATTGCTCTACTGGCAGCCTCTGCTTCCTGTAACTGTGAATATTTCTTGGCCTCCGCCTGTTTCTCAGCCTTATATTTATCTGCATCTGCCAACTTCTGTGCTTTATACTGCTCTGCATCTGCCTGTTTGTTTACAGTCGCTAACAACTCACGTTCACGACGAATTGCTTCCTGTGACTGAATCTCTGTCTCTTTTTCTTTCTTAGTGATTTCTACCAACATAGCAGTTTCTGTCACTTCTTTTGCCACGCGGTTTCTCTCAATTTCATAGGCCAAATCGGCTTTCGCCTTTGCAGTTTCCTGCTCTTCACGGTAAGCTTGAACCTTTAATTCTTTCTCTTTGGTTGCTGCTGCCACCTGTGTCTCAGCTAAAATACGAGCCTCTGCTCCCATTCTCTCAGACTCCGAAGTCTTAATCTGGGTTTCTTTTATTGCATCTGCCTCTGCAATCGATGCATTCTTCTTAACCTCTGCAATTCTTGGTTTTCCTAATGCTTCTAAGTAACCATTCTTATCTGAAATATCACGAATAGTAAAGGCTTTTAATTCCAATCCCATTCCCGCTAATGCGACAGCCGCAACTTCCTGCACCTGAGAAGCAAACTTCTCTCGATCCTTGTAGATTTCCTCTACTGTCATCTTTGAAATAATCTCACGAAGCTTACCTTCTAATACATCTTTACTGGTATCCTTAATTACTTCGATTGTTCGATCTTCTTTTCCAGTATTAAACTGCTCTGTTGCACTAAGAATACTCTCTTTGTCACTCTTAACTTTAATTACTGCAACACCATCTGCCCGAATGTCAACACCCTGCTCCGTTCTGGCACCATCTGTTCTTACATCAAATTTCATGTTTTCTAATGAAATTTTATCTGCACGCTCCAACAGTGGAATCACAAATCCACCGCCACCGGAAATTACTCTCTTCTTTAAACCAGTTACAACTAACGCCTTGTCCTGTGGAACTCTTTTCCACATAGTAGACACCGAAACGATCATTAGCACAATTACAGCAACGATTATTCCAGCAATCAATCCTGCCTGTTCCATACTTATCTCCTCTTTTCTTTCATTTTTTCCTTGTTATCCTTCACGTCTTCCATATTTTCTAACTCTATCACATAGAAAACGTAGTCCTTGATCCAGCATATGCTGACTTCCGTACCCTTATGAATGCTATGCCCATCTGTAGTCTTTGCAGGTGCCATATAGCTATTTCCATTCACAACATAGCTTATCTCACCATATCCATTTTCCGGAATACTTTCCTGTACTTTTGCCAAAACTCCTATCAATTCCTCTTGATCCGGTGCACTGGTATTCTGTGCTTGTTTTAATGGTACCAGTACTCCACGATAAAATCCTGTTGCTATTATCACTGCCACAAATACAGCCAGCAACACGATCAACCAAACAGGAAACTTTGGAAATACCTCCGGCAATATCAATCCCATTCCACCAAAAACCGTAATCCCTAAAACATAAACCATGGGACTGGTTGGAATTCCAATATCCACACTGAAATCCAGGAATCCATCTACCCCAAACAGTTCAAAAAAATGTCCAAACACTACTGTAAGGATCGTCAAGCCAATTCCGGTGAAAAAGCAGACCATAAAGAGTAATTCCATTAACCTCCCTCCTTCACGTGTTTCTTACAATCCCATATTATCATAATTCATTCACCACTTCATTAAAAACGGATTAGGAAATACTGTTACCTATTTTCTTCCAGTAGAACCAAATCCATTTTCTCCGCGTACGGTATCGCTCAATTCCTCTACCACAGTGTAATTGGCCGTTAAAAACGGAGTGATGACCATTTGCGCAATACGTTCTCCCGGCTCAATTGCTGCTTCCTTGTTACTATGATTATGTAATGCCACCATAATCTCTCCTCTGTAATCCGCATCCACAACACCGACCTTATTTGCCGGTGCAAGCCCCTTCTTAGTTGCCAATCCACTTCTGGCATAGATCAATCCTGCATATCCTACAGGAATCTCCATGGCAATTCCTGTTTTCGCAAGATAAGTCTCTCCTGGCCCAATGGTAACTGGTGCGTCTAAGCAAGCATACAAATCTGCTCCCGCTGCAAATTCACTTCCATAAGTAGGCACAATTGCCTGTTCCTTTAATTTTTTCACATTTACTCTCTGTTCCATAATATTCTCCTTTTCTTTAATCGTTAAAGTGATACAACTGAACGGACTTTTCTTTTAGGGATTCCTGTACCAGAATAATCCGCTGATTTGAGGATCCTCTAAAACGCAAACTCAAATCCTTCTTTGCTTCTACAAATTCCCCATCTACCAACACATCGATATAAGATAAAAATTCCCGTGTATACGGACAATTGTCCCACATATCTCCCAGAATATCTTCCTCAAAAGTATATCCTGTATAACACCAAATCGTTTTTTCCGGAAACTGTTGTTTTACTTTTCGAAGCAACGGCAACAAACCTTCCTGATTTTCCGGTTCCATAGGATCTCCACCCAAAAGGGTAAGACCTCTTATATGATCTGGTTCCAGATAAGACAGTACTTCTTTTTCTGAAATCGGACTAAATACTTTTCCATACTGAAAACTCCAGGTCTCTGGATTAAAACAATTTTTGCACTGGTGCCTGCATCCACTGACAAACAAGGACACTCTTATTCCTGGTCCATTTGCAACATCCACTCTCTTAATATCCGCATAGTTCATTTGTCCTTACCTCCCATATTCCTTCCATTATTCTATTGGCATATAATAGACAGTTACCTGCTCCTCTGAAGTATCCTCCAGACAAAAGCCATTGCCCAACTTATCATACCACCACAATTGTGCTCCTACATCTTCTGCATCACCATACTTTTTTGTCAGAAATTTCTTCACGTTTTTTTTGCAATCTACTACTTTTAAACCACAGCCCGTCCAAAATGCATAGGAAACCAACTCTGTGTCCGGATCAAAATAAAATCCCATATCTCCCTCTGTTTTCCTACATTGAATTCCCTCATACCAAATTATATCTACAGAAGGGTCTTCCGAATAATTTGTTCCAAGCAAGTCTTCTAAATCCTCAATTGTGGATTTGCCGTTTATTTCTGAAAACACTTCAAAGCAACCCTTTATTTCTTTTTCCTTAGGCTTCTCCTTCTCTCCGGTGTCTTCTCCTATTTCCACTTCAATCTTTTCCATCGTGTTCTCAACAATTTTTTTTGCTCCATTCAGATCAAATTCCGGCAGGTTATTCTTAAGGTCTTTCCCAAGAGATGCTGCACAAATCACAATAGCTGCAACTGGTATCGCTGCCAATGCACAGACCTGTAGCAAGGTCTTACGATTGGTTTTATGTACTTCTTCTGCTGATACCATGGAGAGTACCGGTTTTGCATTTACCCCCTGGGCTCCCCAGTTATGCTGTGCCAAGCGCTCTTTCAGCTCTTCCTCTTTCTCTGTTGAAGAAAGTTCCTCTTTTGCACCATCTTGGTTCCCAAGTTCTATTTCTTCTACCAATTCTTCCTCATTATCGAAAAACTCTTCTATTTCCGCATTTTCGCCCAATACCACAGGTTCTTCTAGTGCCACACTTTCTTCTGACCCTTCATTCTCTCCCGCCGTCTTTTTTTCATCCATACTCATTTCATTCACATTTTCCTGCAATTCATCTGTAACAACTGCGCTGTCTTGCTCTTTTTCCCATTCTTTCTTTTCCATTTATACGGTTCCTCCATTTTTCACTTTATCACAATCATCTTGATATTTTACCATATTACTACTCGTTTCGAAACACTTTTGTGTTACATTTCATGCACGCGTAAACTGTAACATTTTTGGCAATCAACGAATTGCTGAGTAATTTTTCCCTGCCTGTAATTTTGCTTTTTTATAGGTCGCAAGTTCTGAAACGGTCACCATCTGGTACCCCCGTTTTGCCAGTTCCGGTATTATTTGTTCTGCCGCACTGGCCGTCGTATCATATATATCATGCATCAAAACAATATCTCCATCTTTCACTTGATTCAATACACAATTTACAGTAGAACTGGTATTCCTGGTTTGCCAGTCCCTTGTATCGATCGACCACAGGATAAGCGGAACTGTGCTTACCTGCTGTACTGTGGTGCCATAGCTGCCATACGGCGGGCGAACAAGTGCCGGATATTTTCCTGTAAAAGCTTGTATCTTCTGGGCAGTCTGTGTAAATTGCCACTGCAGCTGTGCAGTGTTTAATGTTGCTAAATTACGATGATCATAGGTATGAGAAGCAATTTCATTTCCATTTTCCACAGATTTTTCAATTAATTTCCGGATATTCCTTCCGCCCAAATGACTTCCCAACACAAAGAAGGTAGCATGTCCATCGTATTTCTCTAATTGATTCACAATTCTGCTTGTATATTCATACGATGGTCCATCATCAAAAGTCAATGCAACCATAGGTTTATTTGGATCGATGATCCGCAATTTCTTTCTTGCTTTTACCTTTGATCCATCTGTAGAATGAACCGTAATCCAAACCGTCTTTCCAAAACCTGCTGCTTTT
>JBGVLO010000207.1:0-2238 GCA_045124315.1 Lachnospiraceae bacterium | reverse complement strand
TGATAAAGAAACTTTCCTTTAAATTTATCGCGCAGGACATGAACCGGGATAAAGAAAGTTCCTTTTGATTTTCGAATCTTTCTGTCAGAGGTAAGTCCGCCACCAGAAATGATGCAGTGCATATGTACATGGTAATCGAGTGTCTGGTTCCATGTGTGGAGAACCTGAATAATCCCGGGTGTTGCTCCGAGATACTTTTTGTCAGCAGATAACTCTAAAAGTGTCTCGGCGGAGCATTTGTGAAGCAGCCCATACAAGAGAGACTGATTATGATAAAGGAGAGGGTTTAATTCATGGGGAAGTGTGAATACTACATGGAAGTATGGCGAATCAATCACTTCGGCTCTTCGTTTATCAATCCACAGTTCTTTCTTAATGGTCTGACAGATAGGACAGTTCCGATTGCGGCAGGAATTATTATGGTAAGCCATATGTCCGCATTCCGTACACTGACTGACATTTATGCCAAGTCTTCCGGTTTTACAGTTAAGTATGGAACAGGCAGCTTTTAATTGAACCGGGGTCTGGTAGTGGGTGGAGGCAAAAGCGTCGTAGGAATTATCAAAAACTTCCTGAATAGCGTAATTACTCATGGTCAGCACCTCCAAACAAGGCATCCAGAGGGCTGATAGCAGAATGATTTCCACTAACAGCCAAATGCACGTAAATAGTTGTAGACTCCAGAGATTTGTGGCCAAGCAGAGTTTTAATAGTCATAAGATCGACACCATTCTCGTACAGATGAGTGCCAAATGCATGACGAAATGAATGGCAGGTAATTCGATTAGGCCAGCCCAGTTCTTCCTCGTGTTTGTGGATATTTCTCGAAAGATAAAACGTGTCGATGGGTTTATCAGGATTATGCTGTTTGGGAAACAGATATCCGGTAGGTCTGTCATAAGCGAACCAGTATTCAGTCACGATATCCAAGGCATACCTAGAAAGAATGGCATAACGGTCACTGCGATTTTTACCGTGAGTGACGTGGATACGCATATTTTTTCGGGAAATGTCTTCGTAACGAAGGTTACAGACTTCACCAACACGAAGACCGGCAGAATACATGACGGCTACCATGGCTTTTACTTTAAGGTCAGTTATAGTAGAGATAAAAAGTTTTGTATCCTCCTGTGATGGGACGTAAGGAAGATAGGTATCAAACTTACGCATGGGAAGCTGCGTATCATCCCAAGGTTTGTGAAGCACATAGAGGGTAAAGAAACGAAGCTGTGAGATGGCAACATTAATTGTGCGATTAGAAAGATTACGCTCTTTCTGAAGTTTTTCTAAGAACTGACGTTGTTCTTTATAAGTGACCTGTGAAGGTGCCTTATGAAGAGTGTCAGAAACAAAAGTAAGATATGCAGAAATGTATGTCTGGTAAGATTTCATTGTATGGTCAGTAAGACCGCGAAGAGAAATCATTTTTTTGTAACGTTTTAAATAATCCATGAAATAACCTCCTGAAATATGTGAAAGATAAAGTGACATCACAAAAACAGGTGGAGGTCTGGATAAAAAATAAAATATATGATTGTTGAATACTAAAAGAAATGATAAACTATTCATAGCAGTTGATGTAATTGTGTAGTTTGTTAAGGTAGGGGTATCTCAATAATACTATATAATTGCAAAAACTGCTATTTTTTATGAAAAAGTAGTGGTTTCACGTACTTAAGACTAGCCGTCGCGCTAGCGACTTGGTACAATCGCTAAAGTAAGAGTTCAGATACTTATAAGGGGGGATAAAAACGTGAAAACCGAAACAAGAGCAGCACTCACTGCTTTCATTGAAAAAAATAAACATGGACTTTTGTTGCTTTACTTTCTCATTTATCTTCCATGGTTCGGTCATCTTGAGAAAACAGTAACCACTCATTTCCACGTAATACACGTTGCCTTAGATGACTATATTCCATTCTGTGAATACTTTGTTATCCCATACTTCCTGTGGTTTGCCTATGTTGCATGGGGATTTTTATATTTCTTTTTGAAAAACAAAGACGAATACTTCAAATTATGTACCGTTCTTTTTACGGGAATGACAATTTTCCTCATAGTGTCCACCATTTATCCAAACGGACACTATTTAAGACCTACAGAATTTGAACACAATAATATTTTTGTACACATGGTCAAATGGCTGTACGCCACAGATACCGCCACCAACCTCTTCCCGAGCATCCATGTGTATAACTCCATAGCAATCAATATGGCAGTATGGCATTGTGATAACTT
>JBGVLO010000206.1:0-30653 GCA_045124315.1 Lachnospiraceae bacterium | reverse complement strand
ATGCTCCAACACATAGTCTTTAATCTGTGTGTAGGTTGCCTTATCTTGAAAATCAGACATATCCATATCTTCCAAAGAGAACTCAACCCGAACCTTTTTCGAGTCGATCTCACCCTTGGAAAGCAAGACAACCGTCTCCACGTGCACGGTCTGCGGGAACATATCCACACATTTTACGCGTTCTACTTTGTAGCCACATTCCTGAAGCATAACAAGGTCTCTGGCAAGACTGGTTGGTTTGCAGGAGATATAGACCATTTTATCTACTCCGTAGTCGATAATTTTCTTCAGTGCTTTTGGATGGATTCCGTCACGAGGGGGATCTAGCACTAAGAAGTCCGGATGTTCTGGAATGGTATCAAGCATTTTTAGAACATCACCTGCGATAAATTCACAGTTTGTCAAACCGTTTTGTTTGGCATTTTCCCTTGCGGCAATGACCGCTTCTTCCACGATTTCCACACCGATGACTTTCTTGGCAACAGGAGCCATCATTTGGGCGATGGTACCGGTTCCGCTATATAGGTCAAAAACAACCTTTCCATTTGCAGCATCGCCGGAACTATCGGTCATAAATTCTCTTGCAGTGGTGTAGAGGACTTCCGCACCTAAAGAATTGGTCTGGAAGAAGGAAAAGGTGGAAATTTTAAATTTCAACCCTAACAATTCTTCGTAGAAATAATCCTGTCCATATAAAATAATCGTTTCATCACTTTGTACCACATCGGCCAGACTGTCATTTTTGATGTGCAAAATGCCTACAATCTTTCCTTCCAATGGGAGTGCCAGAAGCTTGGAAACTAAATCCTCCATAGGAACCAGCTCCTGAGTGGAAGTAACAATACTGATCAGCAACTCGCCTGTTTTTACTGCACGGCGAACAAGTAAATGACGCAGATAGCCTTCGTGGGACATACGGTGGAAAAAGCTTGTGTTACGTTCTGAAAAATATGCAAGCACCGTTTCTAAAATCTGATTGTAGTCTGGGTGTACGATTTTACAGTCCTTTGTGGTAACAATGTCGTGAAAGCTCCCTTTTTTGTGCATACCAAGAGCAAGAGGGCCATCTTTGTATTCATCTCCAAAGGTAAATTCCATCTTGTTTCGGTATTCCCATTCGCAAGGGCTTCCTACAATGCCTTCAAAAGGAAGATCTGGACACACTTTCCGAAGAAGAGTTTCTACCTGGGATGCCTTATGTTTTAATTGTTCCTCGTAGGATAAAGTCTGGTAACTGCAACCACCACATTGCCCAAAGTTGGTACAGCTTCCCTGTCTGCTTTCGATTGCAGAAGGAGCAATCACTTCCAACAGACGACCTTCATATTTTCCACGTTTTGCTTTGTTGATCATAAAGCGGATCTTCTGTCCGGGCAAACCATTTTTGACCGTTACATTATGGGTTTGCAAAGTGCCATCTGCAGCTTGTTCCTCTACTGTAACAATGGCTTTGTTTGGAAAGTCTACAGTTGATACGATTCCTTCGAAAATTTGTCCTTTTTTCATAAATCTCTCATTCCTTTTCTAAATCATTATGAATTACTCAGAGGGTGCGGATTGGCACCCTCTGAGGATTCTTGTGTATTTTGCGTAACGTTCAGCCGGTCAGAAATTGTATATTTTGGCAGAACTGTTTCTATTTTTTATTTGTGTCGGTTCCCTGTGTGTCGATTATAATTGCGATACGGTACATAAGCATTTCTAGGATGACCGCCTAAGTGTGCCGGTGTGTGTGGAACCCACTTTGGTCTGTATATACTTTTGACCGGTCTTTTTCGAGGTCGAAACTGTGGGATCGGATCTTCCACCTCAACATCCAAGTCGTCCATTGGATCCATAAAATCCTCTGGGTCTACATTTGCAAACTCAAAATCGTCATCCTCTGGATAATCCCTTGGAGGAAGAACGACTTTCTTATGCTTTTTGTGTAGTAGCAATCCTACCACAACACCTGTCATAAGACTGGCTACCACTCCTAAAATAATTTCTCCCTTAGTTACTTTTGAAAATTTTCTGTCACTCATATACATACCCCTTTCTTGTATAACATTTCTTCCGTACCTTATTCGCTTCCAAGATTATGTTAAAGATCAAAACAATGGATAAATTCATCAGGACTATATACGGGAAGAGAAGCTTTTGTGTAGTCCTTTTGGTTTCTAGTTACAATACAATCCATATCAGAACGAATAGCTGTTTCAACCATCACTGCATCTTCATAGTCTGACATTTCCGATAAAATAGCCTTTTTACAGTCTATCCCAGTAGTGTCTAGTGGGGAAAATAAACTAAAAATCTTTGATAGTATTTTCCTTGTATTCGGATCACTATGGGTAAGCCTGTGAGTCAGATAGTAAATATCGGTTGCAGATTTTGCAGTAATAAAACCATCAAATGAATGATTTGCTACAAGTAGAAAAATCTTTTCCGCATTATCCTTAAATGGCTCTCGAGACTGGAGAGCATCGATGATAATGCAGGTATCGATTAGTGCTCTCATAAGTTTTTCAACCTCTCTTCTTTGGCTTCTTCTAAAGAAATATCAGATGGAAGGACACCGAAAAGAGATTTTGCAGTTTCCACACGATCCTGAAATGGATTGGTAAGTTTTGCCACAATCTTACCATTTTTTGTGATATAAATATCCTCTGTTTCTGCAAGAAGCAGATATTTACCAAGATTTATTTTGAGTTCAGTAGCGGTAATAGACATATACATCATCCTTCCTATTGTTTTGTAAGTATATTATATCTAAAATGAACGAAAATATCAACGAAATCGTACTGTGGATAATAAAAATCATACGAAAATGGCGAGATGAAATAGCAATGCTTTTTATTGAGTTTTTTTGCTGCCGTTGGTACAATATGGATAGGAATGTGTACGTTATCTGAACGTGCCATTGCACTCTGGTTTCTTGCGTATGAAGCCTGACGTAGGATAGGATGAAAAGAGGAAAAGTATAAGGAAGGGAGAAAAAATAGTGGAAAAGAAAAGTCAGTTGGAAAGGCAATTGGAGAACTGTAGCATACAGTTGGAACAATTGCTTCGAAGGCACGAAGAATTTGAAAAAGAAGAGAAAGATAGCATGCAGGTGATTTACCGAAATGTGCTGCAGATGAGGCAGGAACTGCAAATGATGAAGAATGACACTGTTACGGAACAAAAGCATCGTCCAATTGTGGCGGAACAGGTGAAGGAGGGGCTGAAAAGAGCAGCTTATTCGGAAGTGCGACAGGAACTGTTGCAGGATATGGACCCTGTGGCGCAGGCTGTTGTGGAGGGGGCAGGGCAACTTGTACATAATGCATTCACCCAGGATGGAGAGAAAGAAAGCCTTTCTCATACAGAAGTAAGAACGGAGCAGTACACGGAAGGTTTTGCAAATACTGTGAACGGTGAGAATGTGGACCAGGAGCATATTGTAAATAGCGTGCAAAGACCAGAAGTGGACCAAGAGAATCTCATGCATTCTGGGGAGAGACAGCAAGCTGCTCTGGGGGATATGCAAGTGTTTGAACCACAAGAGAGAAAAAAGAAGGACACCATGGAAATTATGTTTGGTAAGTCCATGATGGGGATTTTTGCATCCATTTTAGTGTTAATTGGTCTCAGTATTTTTGCGATTGGTGTGTTGCCAATCCTACCGGATAGTCTAAAGGTTGCCTGTATGTTTTTGTTTAGTTTTGCTATGATAGGAATTGGTATGTATAAACAAAAACAGGAGGGGGCAAACCGGGTATTTTTATCGATTACGGCTTGCGGACTGGGAGCGGTATATTTGTCCTTGCTATTTTCAAAAATCTATTTTCAATTGTTTCCGGATTTCCTGTTGTATCTATTGCTGTTAGGATGGACCGGTTTAGTATTTTATCTTTCCAGAGAGCATTCCAGAGTGTTTTATTTCATTGGACAGGTGGGAATTGTATTTTCTATGTTCATTGGAAATCTACAGATATGGGAGGATGAAGATTCCAGTAGCTTATTTATCTTAACGGTCTATTTTGTGGTTGCAGAAGGAAGTTATTTCTTTGTGACCAGAGAAAAAGAAAAAGCATTACAGTATATTGCACAGGCGGGATTCTTTGTGTCTTTGCTGACTTATGTTATGTACGCTTGCCAGACAGAATTTGGAGATAATCTGTTCTATTATTGGATGGCTAGAGTTGTACTTGTTTTCGGTATTGCCATGGCTGTTGGATTTTTAGTATACCAGTCCACTGCCGAGAAAAACAGTTTTACTACAGGAATTGATGCGCTGGTATTAATTGGGTATTTGGCTTATGTTTTTGTATTTTTACTTCCAACTGTTGAGGTGGGAATCGCCTTTTGTATTGGCACAATGGTTTGGATTGAAATAAGACAAAAAAGAGATCTTGATGTGGTGCAGTGGTTTGCAATGGCATTTCTGGCATTGCCCTTGTTATTTGCAAATCATGAGCTTTCCGATTGGATATGCGAATGTAGTAGATTTAGTTCAGTAGGATTGGCAGCAGTTGCCTTGTTGGGATATGGTATTGTTAGAAAAAGAAAACCACATATTTTCATGGGATATATACTTGGTGTGATCCATATACTGGATATCACCACACAGCCTTTTGGTTATTTCTGTAATGGAGTTATTGTGTTAGGATTGATCGGAGTTAGTTTGTGGAAGACAGAAAATCGAAAAAACTCCACTTGTGAATGGATGTATCTGGTTTCGGTTTTCTTTTTGATAAAAAATATGTACAGTCTGGCAGTAGATGGATTCGGGGTGACTAAAACCAATGAGATTTGGATCCTTCCTGCTATGGTAGTCTGCATCTACAATTGTTGGATGTATAAAATGGATTACATAGGAAAAAATATCCCGACCTGGTTAAATGGTGTGGTAATGTCTGTGGCAATCTGGGGAGTGGCAAATGTGGAACAAGGTCAATATTTTGTGCATTTTCTCTATATCCTGCTGGCATGTGCAGCATTTTCGCTGAGAGTGAAACCGTTCTTAGAGAGTGAGAAAAAATGGGTAAGTGCGTATGTAGGTGTGAAATATACAGTGCTTGTGATCAATATCGTACAATCGTTCCAGATGCCGGCTATGGTAGTGAGTATTGCATGTTTTCTGACTGCAATTGTATTTATTGTAACTGGATTTCGTCTGGGATATAGTATGCTTCGAATTTGTGGACTGGTAGTGTCTATCTTAAGTGCGGTTAAACTCATATTGTGGGATTTCTCTTATACAAGTGTGCTGGAGAGAGCAGCCGGTTTCATTTTCTGTGGTATGTTATGTTTTGTTATCAGTGCAATTTACAATCACCTAAATAAGAATATTGAGGAGTGATTTTTGAATTTTTGGTTGCAAGACCAAAAAGAATAGATTAAAGTATCAGTAAGAAAAAGAGGAATGGGAGATGGTGTAGGTAGAATGGATACATACAGAGTAAAGAAAGTAGACAAACCATTGAGAGGAACAGTGATTGTTCCTGGGTCTAAGAGTATGACCAACCGGGCGTTGCTGTTGGCGGCACTTTCAGAGGAGATGTGTACACTTCGTGGAGTGTTATTCAGTGATGATTCCAGACATTTTCTAGACAGTCTGGCTTCCCTTGGATATGAAATAGAGGCAAATGAACTGGAAAAGGTTGTTCGAATACAGGGATGTGGAAGGAAAATACCAAAACTTCAGGGAACCATCGATGTGGGAAGCGCAGGAACAGCAGCACGCTTTTTGACTGCTATGTTGGCTCTTTCAGAAGGAGAGTACACCATTAACTGTTCCAAACAGATGGAGAAGCGTCCTATGAAAGAGTTGTTTAAAGTATTGTCCGGTTTAGGTGCGGAATTTACTTATTTGGGCCAGGAGGGGCATTTGCCGGTAAAGGTTCGCGGAAATGGTGGCATCTGCAAAGATATCCAGATGGACATTAGCAAAAGTACCCAGTATTTAAGTGCCATGCTCATGGTTGCACCTGTTACGGAGAATGGGATGCATATTCGAATTACCAGCGAGAAAAAGCAGGGTTCCTATGTTAAAATTACCATGAATATGTTAAAATCATTTGGTGTGGATGTAGAGTTTCAGGAAGATACTTATTATGTGAGAGGAAAGCAACCTCTTCATATAGGAGAGTATGATATTGAGCCGGATGTGTCTGCAGCCTGCTATTTCTACGGAATGGCGGCACTGACTGGTGGAAGTATCTGCGTAAAGAATGTACGCAAAACTTCCATGCAGGGAGATATGAAGTTCCTACATGTGCTAGAGCAAATGGGATGCAAAGTGGAGGAACAGGATGCGGGTATTTGCGTAAGCAGGGAGCCAGGAAACTGTCTTCAGGGCGTAGACATTGATATGAATGATTTTTCAGACCAGGCACTTACATTGGCTGCGTTGGCACCTTATGCAAAGGGAGATACCATTATAAGAAATATTGGTCATATTCGAGGACAAGAGTGCAATCGTATGCAGGCTATTGTAAATGAGTTGACCAGATGTGGAGTAACATGTAAGGAAGAAGGCGATTCGATTTATATTACTCCGGCAAAAGTACAGCCGGCAGAGATTGAGACTTATGAAGATCACAGAGTGGCTATGTCATTTACTATGCTGGGACTTGGGGCAGAGGGAATTGTGATTAAAGATCCCCTTTGTTGCAGAAAAACATTTGAAGAGTATTACGATACTTTGGAAAAACTTTGCGAGGAACAATAAAAAACAAGAGAAAAAGGTTATTTTTTTGATAAAAGGGTCGATATACAAATGTGCGTTTGTTGGAAATGCACGGTATTGGAAAAATACGGCAACTAAGGCGTGTGGATATCTTATTGTGTTTTCGTAAATTGTTTGGAAGCACAGTAGTATGTTACATACAAAATTGGAGAATGGTTGTAACAGGACAGCTCCCGGCTGAACTGTTACGAAGGGTTGCCAAGGAGAAGAAGCAAAAACAGGAATAGAAAGAATGATTGGAGAGTCGTTATGGCAGATACGAAGAAAAAAACAGAGATAACGAATACAGAGGTGTCAGAGGAAGTAATGGCACCAGCAAGTGTGGAGAAGCAGGTTGAAGAGAAAAAGACAGAAGAGAAAAAGACAACAAAAGCAGTAAAAACCACAAAGAAAGCTGCAACAAAGACTACAGCCAAGAAAAGTACAGCAAAAAAGACAGAAGAAAAAGATGAAGCAGCAGAGAAAGAGAACACGAAAGTAACTAAGTCTGCAAAGAGTACAACAACTAAGACAGCAGAGAAAACAGAAACCAAAGACGAAACAGAGAAGGCAGAAAAGGCAGCAGAAAAGAAAACTACAGCTAAGACTACTAGAAAGGCACCTGCGAAAAAGACTGCAGCGAAGAAGACAACAGCAAAAAAGACCACTACAAAGAAAACCACAGAGAAGGCAACAACCAAAGAAACTCCGGAAGAAAATATTCAAGTAGAAGAAAAGAAGGTGGAAGTTATGGTTGAACCACAGAAACCACAGATACCAAGAAAGAGTATCTTATTTGTAGGACCAGAGTGTTTTCCGTTTGTAAAGACAGGTGGATTGGGAGATGTTATGTATGCACTTCCAAAGGCTTTGTTAAAACAGAACTGTGATGTTCGCGTAATCTTACCAAAGTATAATTGTATTCCATGGGAATTCAGAGAAAAGATGGAATATATCAATCATTTCTATATGGAATTGTGCAGTGATGGAAAGCAGTTTTATGTTGGAATTATGAAATATGAACTGGATGGAGTGATTTATTACTTTATCGATAACGAGGAAATGTTTGGAAATGGTAACCCATACACCGACATTTCCAATGATATACCGAAATTCTGCTATTTCTCAAAAGCAGTATTGGCGGCATTGCCTGTGATCGGATTTTATCCGGATGTGATTCACTGTCATGACTGGCAGGCAGCATTGGTACCAGTTTATTTGCGTACCCTGTTTCACGATACAGAAGTGGCAAAGAGAGCAGTTACAGTGTTGACAATACACAATTTGAAGTTTCAGGGCGTGGAGAATATTGGGAGAATCCGTTACTGGAGTGGATTGCCAGATATGGTATTCCATGAGGGCTGCCTAAAGGAAGGCAGAAAGGATGCCAATATGTTAAAGGGTGGAATTACATACTGTAACAAATTGACAACAGTAAGTAACACTTATGCAGGTGAGATTAAGACAGGATTCTTTGGTGAGCATTTGGATAAACATATTGCATATCACCATATGAAGCTTTGTGGAATTGTAAATGGTATTGACTGTGATATGTATAATCCATCCAATGATTATCGTATTGCAGAAAAATACACGGACAAAAATGCCATCGAAGCAAAGAAGAAGAATAAGCTTGCATTGCAGAAAGAATTAGGCTTACAACAGGATGAAAATAAGTTTGTTATTGCTGTTATTTCCAGACTGACGGATCAGAAGGGTGTGGACTTGATCGATACCATCATGAATGATATGGTAGACGAGTTTACCCAGGTAGTAGTGTTAGGCACAGGAGAAGGCAGATTTGAGCATTCTTTCCGTTACTACGAGAATCGTTACAAAGGAAAAGTTTGTGCAAACATTATGTATTCCGAGGACAGAGCACATCGCATTTATGCAGCGGCAGATGCACTTTTGGTTCCTTCCTTGTTTGAGCCATGTGGATTGACACAGTTGATCGCTATGCGCTATGGAACCATTCCAATTGTCCGTGAGACCGGAGGATTGAAGGATACGGTAGAGCCATACAATGAATACGAAGAAAGAGGAAATGGATTTACATTTGATGCATATAATGCAGGTATGTTATTGCATATGGTCAACTATGCAAAGACTGTATATTTCGAAAGAAGGGCATCATGGGATTCTATGGTTCTCAGGGATATGCAAAAGGACGTATCCTGGGAAAGTTCTGCAAAACAGTATCGTTCTATGTACGATAGCATTTGTGGATGGTAGGAGCTTAGTATTTAAATGAATATAGGAAGTTTGAGAAGAGGGTGTCACCAGGGTGGCGCCCTTTTGTCGTCTACCCCCGGCTGAACCAATGTCATTACTTAAGCTCAAAATCATCATGTATGGGTTGGAATGTGCAGCTATGTTAAAAATGGTCCCCTTTACAATCAAAAGAAAAATGTGATAAGATATAGGGCAGAATAGAAGCATTACGAACGGAGGAATAAGAATGGGTAAGATTTTTAAATTTCAGCAGGATGTAGATACCGATCAGATCATCGCATCCCAGTATTTGCTATTCTCAACAATTGATGAGATGAAGACATATACCTTTGAATCATTGGATCCAAACTTTGCAAAGGAAGTGAAGCCGGGAGATTATGTGGTGGCTTCGGAAAACTTTGGGTGTGGTTCATCTAGAGAACAGGCACCAAGTGTACTAAAGGCATTGGGTGTAAAGGCGGTAATCGCCAAATCTTTTGCAAGGATTTTTTATAGAAATGCCATTAACATTGGACTGCCGGTTATTGTTTGTAAGGATTTGCATGAAAATGTAAATGCAGGAGATGAGATGGAACTGGATATGAAAGCCGGTGTGGTTCGTGTAAATGGTACAGAATACGCCTGTACAAAGTTACCGGAATACATGCAGGGAATATTGGATCAGGGTGGCTTGATCGCATCATTGAATAAGGAGGATTAGTCAAATGGGAATGACAATGGCAGAGAAGATCATAGCAGCGGCTGCTGGTGTGAAAGAAGTAAAACCAGGAGATATACATACAGTTGAGTTAGATCGTTTGATGAGTAATGATGGTACCACACACCTTACGATCGATATGTATCATAAATTAAAGAATCCACATATTGCAGATGTGAGTAAGCTTGTGTGGATCGTGGATCACAATGTACCTTGTGACAGTGTAAAGACAGCAGCTTCCCATAAAAAGATGCGTGATTTTGCAAAAGAGCATGGAATTACCTTCTATGAGGGTGCTGGGGTTTGTCACCAGGTTATGATGGAAAATCATGTTACTTCCGGAGAATTGATTTTTGGTGCAGACAGCCATACCTGTGCTTATGGTGCAGTAGGGGCGTTTGGTACTGGAGTTGGATGTACGGACTATCTCTATGCTATGGTTACCGGAAAATCATGGTTATTAGTTCCTGAGACATTGCGTTTTAACTTAACCGGAAAATTGCCAGAGGGCGTGTATGCCAGAGATTTGATTTTGACAATTATCGGACAAATTGGAGCCAATGGAGCAAATTATGCGGCTATGGAATTTGGTGGAGAAGGGCTTAAGTCATTAAATATGAGTGATCGTATTGCTATGTGTAATCTTTGTGTAGAAGCAGGCGCAAAGACCGCATTGATGGAAGTGGATGAAATCACAATAGAATACTTAAAGGAACATGGAAGAGAACCAAAGCATAGTTTCAAGAGTGATGCAGATGCAAACTTTGCAAAAGTATATGATATTGACTTGTCTACCATTAAGCCAATCGTTGCAAAACCACATTTTGTAGATAGTGTAGTAGATGCAAAAGAATGCGTGGGAACCCATATTGATGAAGCATTTTTAGGTTCTTGTAACAATGGAAGAATTGAGGATCTGCGTGCCGGTGCTGAAGTCATTAAGGGTAAGAAAGTACATCCGTTGGTTCGTTTCCTTGTTGTTCCAGCCAGCGCTGCAGTTTATCAGCAGGCATTGAAGGAAGGAATTTTACAGACTTTCATGGAAGCCGGTGCGATCGTTATGAATCCAAACTGTAGTGTGTGCTGGGGAAGTTGTCAGGGTGTTATTGGTGAAAATGAAGTGCTGATCAGTACCGGTACCCGTAACTTTAAGGGAAGAGCCGGACACAAGGATTCTTTTGTGTATTTGGCTTCTGCAGCAACGGTTACAGCATCTGCTATTAAGGGCGAGATTGCAACTGCAGACATGGTATAGAAGGGAGAAAACCAATGGAAAAGTTTAGCGGAAAGATTTGGATTTTAGGGGATGATATTGATACAGACATTATCATTCCAACAGAATATTTAGCGTTAGAAACAGTAAAAGATATGGCTCCATATGCCTTTTCTCCTCTTAGACCGGAGTTGGCAGGACAGATTAAAGAAGGCGACATTATTGTTGCAGGAAAGAACTTTGGATGTGGTTCTTCCAGAGAACAGGCACCGGAAATCATTAAAGCGTTAGGTGTAAAATGTGTGATTGCAAAGTCATTTGCAAGAATATTCTTCCGAAACTCGATCAATAACGGATTATTATTGATTGAAAATGCCCAGCTTCGTGATGTGGTAAAAGAAGGCGATCAGGTGACGGTAACCTTAAATGAGTCCATTGAGCACAATGGAAAAGCATATGAGATCGCAGCATTACCGGATAACTTAATGGACATTATCAATGCAGGTGGACTTGTAAAAGCCATGCGCAAATTGAATGGTTTAGATTAGGAGGAAGAGCATGGGTGCAACAATTATAGAAAAAATCATAAGAAATAATACAGGAAAAGAAGTAAAGCCGGGAGATATTGTTACTGTAAATGTAGATAGAGTAATGATTCACGACATCTTTATTCCATTTGTTGCTTCAAAGTTTGAGGAGATGGGATTTTCCAAGCTTTGGGATCCGGACAAGGTAGTATTGATCTATGATCATTTGGTTCCGGCAAGCCAGGTGGACGATACCAGACATTTTCGTGTGGGAAATGAATTTGTAGAAAAATACGGCATGAAAAACATTCACAGATCCGATGGAATCTGTCATCAGCTTATGACAGAAGCAGGATATGTAAAGCCTGGAAATATTGTGTTTGGAACAGATAGTCACACAACTACTTATGGATGTGTAGGCGCATTCTCTTCTGGTATTGGATATACAGAGATGGCAAGTATTCTCGGTACAGGTACTATGTGGGTTCGTGTGCCTGAGACAATCCGTGTGAACATTAACGGAACATTGCCGGAAAATGTAATGGCAAAAGACATCATCTTAAAATTGATCGGTGACCTTGGTGCAGATGGTGCAACTTACAAAGCCTTGGAATTTGCAGGAGATACAGTGGAAAACATGTCCGTAGCGTCCAGAATGTCTATGTCAAACATGGCAATAGAAGCAGGCGCAAAGTGCGCATTGTTTACACCGGATGACAAGACAGCAGAATATTGCGAGATGGAATTGACAGACAAGGAAAAAGATTTGGTGGGCGATGCAGATGCTACCTATTGCAGAGTAATCAATTACAACGCAGAAGATTTTGTTCCAGTTATGGCATGTCCATCCAATGTAGACAATGTAAAAGCAGTGTCTGAATTAGAAGGAAAGGAAATCGACCAGGTATTTATCGGCTCTTGTACAAATGGCCGTCTGGAAGATTTGATGGCAGCAGCCGAAGTGTTGAAAGGAAAGAAAGTGGCACCATTTGTGAAGTTGATCGTAACACCTGCAAGTAGAAAAATCTATTTACAGGCAATGGAAAATGGTACAATGGATATTCTTGCGGCAGCAGGTGCAATTATCACTCATCCAAGTTGTGGTCTGTGTTGCGGAAGAACCGGCGGTATATTGACAGACGGAGAGACTGTTGTGGCAACCAACAACCGTAACTTCTTAGGAAGAATGGGAACTTCAAAGGTTGGAATTTATCTGGCCTCACCAAGAACTGCAGCGGCATGTGCAATTGCCGGAAAAATTGTAGTTTCACAGTAGGGGAGAAGATGGATAAGATAAAGATTGCCCTAATTCAGATGGATTCTGGGAAAGACAAACAGGAAAATCTTCAAAAAGCGAAGATGTATTTGGAACAGGCAGACAAAGAAGGAGCAAATGTGGTATGCTTCCCTGAGATGATGAATGGGGAAGCTGAAAACCGGCATATGCAGAATATTTCGGAAAGTCTTAAGGATCAGACCATCCATATGTTGTGTCAGGGTGCAAAAGAACATCATCTTTATATACATAGTGGTAGTATGTATGAAAAATGTATAGGTAATGATAAATGTTACAATACCAGTGTCTTTCTTTCAAATGAAGGAAAGATACTGGATACCTATCGTAAAATCCACTTATTTGATGCGGTTTTGGAAGATGGGACCATATGCAAAGAGTCCCATACGCAGCTTCCGGGCAATCGTGTGGTGACAGTAGATACGGATTTTGGAACAGTAGGCATGGCTATTTGCTATGATATTCGATTCCCTGAAATGTTTCGTAAGATGGCAATTGCAGGCGCGAAAGTGATTTTTGTGGCGGCAAGTTTTACGAAAGAAACAGGCAGTGCCCACTGGGAAATCCTTCTTCGTGCCAGAGCTATCGAAAATGCCTGCTATATTGTAGCATGCAATCAGACTGGGAAAAAGGCGAAATACACGGCTTATGGCAATAGCATGATTATCGATCCTTGGGGAAGAATCCTGTGTAGAGCCGGAGAGGAACCTGGAATTTGCATGGGAGAGATTTTACTGCCCTTGGTGGATCAGGTTAGAAAAAAGATTCCGGTATTAGACAATAGAAGAACAGATGTGTGCGATTTATAGTTTGAAAGCGTACAACACAAAATATCAGGGACTCTGCTTCGGCAGGGTCTTTTTTTACTATATTTTCTTAATTAAAACAGAGGAAGTATGGCGCCAATAATATGATTGATGAAATTTGCGTGGGAATTGCAGAAAGTGCAAAAGAGGTTGAAAAAAATAGTGATCTAAAAGTTACTTTAAAGTAAGGATTTAGACCACTAATTATTGATTTTGAATAAAAAGGTTGTTATACTTGGAATATGAGTATTTTAATTGGAAGAAAAAGAGAATGTGAACGACTCGACAAATGTATGAAAGCGGAAATTGCGCAACTTGTTGTTGTTTATGGTAGAAGAAGAGTAGGAAAAACATTCTTGGTTAATCAATATTTTAAGAATAAGCTTGATTTCAAAGTCACTGGCGCATATGGTCAGCCTAAAAAAGTACAGTTAAGAAATTTTGCTGACGAATTGAATAGAAGGTCCGAGAAGGAGTGGGCTAATCCAAAAGACTGGATTCAGGCATTTAATTATCTGAGAAATTATATAGAAGAATTATCCGATGATGAAAAGCATGTTTTTTTCATAGATGAAATGCCTTGGTTAGATACACATAAGTCAGGTTTTTTGCCGGCGTTTGAATATTTCTGGAATGATTATGGATCAAGTAAAGATAATCTGGTATTCATTATTTGTGGATCTGCAACATCATGGATGGTGGATAATCTTGCCAATAATAAAGGTGGCCTATTTAATAGGCAGACCTGTAGATTATATTTGGAACCATTTACATTAGCTCAAACTAGAGAGTATCTTCTTGCACAGGGGATGTCATGGTCTGAATATGATATTACAGAATGTTATATGATTATGGGCGGCATTCCATATTATTTAAGTTTGTTAGAGAATGATTTGTCATATGTTCAAAATATAGATAATCTGTTCTTCAGAAAAAAAGCTGAGCTTTGGGATGAGTTCGAACACTTATATAGAACATTGTTTGTAAATAGTGATAAGTATGTTCAAGTTATGGAGTGTCTTTCGGAAAAAAGAAGTGGTTATACAAGGAATGAAATCGCAGAGAAGACTGGACTTGCAGCAAATGGTAAATTAACGAAAATACTTGAGAATCTGATAAATTCAGGTTTTGTTAGAGCATCTTCTTTTTACGGTAACAAAAAGAAAGCAACTCTATATCAGTCAGCTGATTACTATACTAATTTTTATTTTAGATTTCTAAGAAATAATCATGGAAAAGATGAGCATTATTGGAGTAAAGCTTTAGATATTCCATCAAGGAGAAGTTGGGCTGGGCTTACTTTTGAACAAGTATGTAAGGATCATATTGTTCAGATTAAGAAGAAACTTGGAATTTCAGGGGTGTTGTCTGAAGAATATATATGGTTCACAAGAGGTGATGAAGATTTAGGAACATCGGGTGCTCAAATAGATTTGCTTATTGAAAGAAGAGATCGCATCATCAATATTTGCGAAATTAAATTTTCTTCAGATGAGTTTATTATTGATAAGGAATATGACCATAAGCTTCGCAATAAAATAGAGGCTTTTAAAAGAAATACTTCAACGAAATGTGGTATTCAGCTTACGATGATTACAACTTATGGGGTTAAGAATAACAAATACAGTAGTATTATGGGAAATCAAATAACGTTAGAAGATTTATTTGATGCTTAAAATAAAGGTCTAAATGATTGAATAATAAATACATTTAGACCTTTAATGTTTCCGCGCTAAAAAAATGGATTTAGAAATAAAAGATTTGTACAAAATGGTTTAGTTAGGATAAGTGATTTCCTGAGTATTCAATGTGGAGGACGATATGATTATTCAAATAGACAATGAATCAATTCTTTGCAATTCTTCTGAAGAATATGAAGTGCAAATATACAAGATATTTGAAATGAAAACTGCTGAAATATGGATATCGGAAAATGGGGGACAAGAGGAATTGCCCTGTCTTTCCATTTTGATAAATGATGATGAAGTTGTTATCAATTATTTTGGAGAAGATGAATGCAACTTTGTCACAGTTGGTGACGAAGAAGATAGTAGAATCGTTCCCTTTTGTGAGGGGCAATATGATGTTGCCGGATATCAGGTTATAGATAAGAAAACTGCAATCAAGGGCATATTGGATTATTTTGATTCACAGAGTATGTCAGACAATTTGCAATGGGAAGAACTATAGGAAATTCTAGTTTTCCTAACGGAGGGGGATATAGATGCAACTTGATTTACAATTTATAGATAAAATAAATAGAATAGATTGGTTTGCTAACTGTGGAAAAGATGTTTCAAGTGAATACGGAATCAAAGTCAGGTCCTATGATGAGGCATTAAAGAATATTATACCAGTCACATCTTTCTGGGAAAATCTTTTGAAAATATATGAAGCAGGATATTTGCCTTGTGGCTGGAAAGGGAAGAAGTCTGAGGGGCAGTTTTATATATTAAATAGATTTGAATTTTGTGAGTTTGGCAAATCGGAATTTGTGGAGATGTTGAGATGATAAAAAAATATAAAATAGGTTTTGATATATGGGGATTGATTATTTTTATTATTATTATGATTCCTAATTTTATATGGTTCGCAGTTCCAGTTCCGAATGATATTTTAAGAGGAGAATCAATTACAAAAACAGTAGATGTAATAGCATCTATATGTCAGGTGTTAATGGTTATATCGTTATGCATATTCATTAATCAAGACCGTAAGAAATTAAGTATCACACGATTTATTATAGCTACAATTATTTGTTGTGTACTGTATTTTTTATGTTGGGTATTTTATTATGTAGGTGTGACGAATGCCATTGTTATATTGGGTTTGACCATTTTTCCATGTTTGACATTTCTGTTTTTTGCTGTTGACAGAAAAAATATGCTTGCTGTTATACCTATTTCAATATTTATGGTATGCCATTTGATTTATGGAATAGTTAATTATATTATTTAAGAAACTTCTGGTTTTTAGAACTAGAGAAATAAGAATTTTTAAGGAGTAATAGGCATGAAAATTCGAGAAGTGAATGAGAATAAAAAGCAATATATATCATTGCTGCTATTGGCGGATGAACAGGAGAACATGATCGACCGCTATCTTGAAAGAGGCACCATGTATGTGCTTGAAGACAGCAATGTAAAGGCTGAATGCGTTGTCTGTGATGAAGGTAACGGAATACTTGAAATCAAGAATATTGCGGTTGATCCGAAGAATCAAGGGAAGGGTTACGGCAAAGCACTGATTGACTTCCTTGCCTGCAAATATGCAGATGGCTATTCTATATTACAGGTCGGAACGGGAGATAGTCCTCTCACGATACCATTTTATGAAAAATGCGGTTTTGTCCGTTCTCATAAAGTCCAAAATTTCTTTACTGACAATTATGACCATCCAATCTATGAGGGCGGCGTACAGTTAGTAGATATGGTATATTTGCAGAGACGTTTATAACTTCCTATTTATCTGTGGCTACATGAGCAATAGAAATGGAGATTTAGAATATTGTAGAGGAAAATGCGAGAGCAAGATAATGGATAAATTAATTAGTTGGAATTTAGAAAGTGATGAAATGGCTGAAGGCAGATTTCAAGGCAATATAATATGTGGAGAAGACGGAGATGATCTTACCATATATATTGATGGAGTTGCATTAGGTAGATTTGAGGAAATGAAGGAATATGCTGAAAAATGTGCAGCATTTCTGAATGCAATTTCCAATAATATGATTGATGAAATTTGCACGGGAATTGCAGAGAGTGCAAAAGGAGTTGGATTGAATAAAGACTTCATCATGCCTGAATTGGATGATGTAAGAGGAATATTGGATTATTGCTGGATGACAACAGTGTATGTCGCTGGAGCGCCAGATAAAGATGATGAGATTTCATTTATAGTGGAAGGTGAAGGCGAGTGGGGCGAAGTAATTGGATTTGTTATTCTCCGCGGGGAACTTTATTATGTCGGGGTGGAGTATATGGAAGAAGCGCTGACAAATAAGGAATTCAAACAAGTATATTGAGTTTATAAGTCTGGTCGAGAAAAATGCGGAAAGAAAACGTATTCGTGAGGAAAAAGAATAAAAAGATAGGAGTCTTGGTGGGCTGTAACATGTAAAAGGAATAGTCATGATGGGAGAAGGTATTTTATGGATAACAAAGATTTGATTGAGTCAGATTATTGGGCAACAATTATTATTATGGGAAGAGGCTAATGGAACTTGATGCAAAAACATAAAATTTTTTGTATCAAGTTGTTTTTTTCTCTATTTGTGTATAATAGAACTTAATACAAAAACTATCAAGAAATTGTACGAAGTTGTATGAGGTGATGTACATGAATACTGTTATGAATTATGAATCAATATTTGGACGGTATGGCGGAATCATGCGTACCTGCGAACTTACAAAGGAAGGCATATCTTATCAGATGCTTCAAAATCTAATAGAAGAAGGAAGCGTAGAGAAGATTAAGTATGGTTATTATCAGTGGCAGGATGAAAAAGCTTTTACAGAAGTATCAGTAATAACATCGCTCTTTCCGGAGGCTGTTATCTGTGATGTGTCAGCTGCAATGTATTATGGCTATACAGATCGGGTACCAGGTGTCTGGCATATAGCTGTGGATAATAAATCAGCGAGAAATAAGTTCAAACTGGATTTCCCTATCATAAAACCGCATTTTATTGAGGCATCCAGATTGGATATTGGTGTGAGTGAAGGAAATATAGATGGAATTATTGTAAAGATTTATGACAGAGAGAGGGTTGTCTGTGATTGTCTGCGTCATGTTAATACGATGGATGGAGAGGTGTTTAATACTGTAATCCAAAGGTATATTAGTGATAAGAATAAGGATGCAGCGAAACTGATGGCGTATGCTTCAAAGCTTGGTGTAGAAGAGAAGGCAAGGAGGGTGGTTGGAGTATGGCTGTAAAAGAGATAAAGGATATGAGAATGAGCTGTGATGAACATGTTTCTCCAGCTGTGATGTTCTGATTTGGCGAGAATGATATAAAGGAAAGGGTGCGTCATATTTTGAAATTAAAAAAAGCAGGTAAGTGGTTAGGTGTAGTTTGTATTTGTCTTGTAGTCGCAGTATCAGGAAGCTGTTTGACAAATCAAAAGTCAGGAACTACTGCACAGGAAAATGTAGAAAAGCAGAAAGCAACAACAGAGGTTCAGAAAATAGATAGCAGCAATAATGGTAATGCAGAGGAATCTGTGCAGACAGAAGAAAAGAAGAATCAAAAGATGATAGAAGAGCAAACGACACAGGACAAAGAACAGAAATATGTTTATTTTTCAGCTGAAGATGGGGGTGACATTGGACAACTGGGAGAAGAAGGCTATTACTATCCTAAAAATAGTAAAGCCAATCAAGCGGAGATAGAAACGGTTGCTTATGAAACAACTGCTGACTTGAATCATGATGGCATAGAGGATTTGGTACAGATCACTTGTTTTTCTACCGAGGAAAAACCGGACATTGAAAAAGAGGTAGTAGGGAATGGTACCTTTTATGTAAAGGTTTATCGTGGTGTACAAAATGCAGGATACGAACAGCAGGCTCGTTTTATCAGCCGTGGATGGCATGCATCACATGCACAAAATGGAGCAATCATTTTGGCAAACAAAGATGGTAAAGATTATCTGCTTTTTGGGCAGATGTATGAAATGCAGGAGTCTGCAACCTATGGATATGGTGTTGTTTTTATTGATGATGAAAAAGGAGTTCAGATTGCAGAGGAATACTGGGATACCTTTGAAATGAATGATCCAGATACGATAAAAGGAAATATTTCGAAGTTGAAAAAGAAGATAAACCTTTGGCTTCAACAGTCATTTATACTTGTTGTAGAAGATTGTAGCTGGGAATATTATTATTGTAGCCAGGAGAATAAAGAACGGATGGCAGCAGAATACTATGATTTATTTTGGTAAAGGAGTTTGGGATAGTGCAAAATGCATAAAAACGACGATTCGACAGCTTCCCGTTTGTCCAGTTGCTGACGGACGGCAAACTTGATATTTTTTGTGGTATAGCAGGTAGCAAAGTAATGTTACTTGCTATTTTTCTTCATGAAAAAAATTCCAACGATTACTCGACGCAAACTCAAGAAAACTACATCTTGGAAAATATGGGGTTTCATGATACAATGGTAATATCTATGTATAGTTTTCATTGTCGTGATTACAGACAAAAAAACAAATGAAAGAGGAGAAAGAGTTATGGCGAACAAACAGGCAAACGGCAATCAAAGCAGCCGTTTCAATCAAAGCAGCAACGCTGGAAAAAAGAAAGTAAAATACCAGTCATCGAGCTATTCGAACCAGGAAAATTATTTCTTACTGGTGATTGCTTTTGTATTAGCAGTGATTCCGTTGATTATCCATTCAAAGGTATACGAGCCAAATCTGGCCCAGTTTGACTGGTTTTCAGCAACACTGGAATCCATTGATGTATTTTTATATTACAAGCAATTGTGGTTTGTAATCGCATTTGTGGTAATGTTATTATGTTTTGCAGGATCATTTTTTAACGGAAAAAGAAAGTTCAAATTTGAAATAATCTTGATACCTGCATTTGTATATGCAGGACTGAGTTTATTGTCTACCTTGTTTTCAAAATACAGTTCCTTTGGATACTCCGGTATTTTTGAACAGTTTGAAAATGTATTCTGTTTATTGGGGTATGTAGCGATTGTGTATTTTGTATATCTTTATGTGAACAATGAAAATGAAGTTCGTATACTGCTCAATGTACTTGCTGTAGGAGCTTTGATCATTGGTGTAATTGGAACATTTCAGGGAATGAAATTGGACTTCTTCAGAGGAGCGCTTGGAAAGAGTATTATCGCATCTGCGAGAGTGCCGGCAGATAGTTTGTCCTTCTCTTTTGATGAAGGACGTGCCTATGTAACTTTGTATAATCCAAACTACGTGGGTGTGTATTGTACCTTGTTGATTCCTGTGTTTACGGTTTTGATCCCATATGCTAAGTCTTTGGTAGAAAGAATATTATACAGTTGTGTTGTACTTACTTTATTGGTAAGTATGTTTGCAGCTCAGTTTAAAGCAGGTATTATTTCACTTGCAGCCACAGGTGTGGTTATTCTTATTTTGTTGAGAAAACAGGTGCTAAAGAAATGGTTTATCATTTTGCCTGTAATAGTAGCGGTAGTTGGACTGTTTATTGGTGTGGATACTGTAAATGGACATAATTACTCCAATAGTATTAAGACTGCATTGACTGTAACAAAGAGTCCGGGATATGCATTGAGTGCCATTGATACACAGGAAAGTGGAATTACATTTACTTATAATGGCCAGAAGTATACTTTCACTATGAGTGCCAGTGATGAAACAGGTACATTAGTATATAGCGACTTTGTTCTTACGAAGGAAGATGGCACACAGGTACCACTTACTTGGAGTGAGGATGGTGCTGTGATGTATTTTGGCGATGCGAACCTTGCAACTTTCTATATGACCATGTCCAGTGCGGATTTCTTATATACACAGGATGGACAGGCATATCAGGAGACTTATCCAGCGATTTCCCTGGTTATCGATGGAAAAGAGTGGAAATTTGCAAAGAAAGACGGCGTGTTTAAGTACTATAATTATTATGGAAGAGCTGCAGATATTGAAACTGCAGAGACTGCTCTTTTTGATGGATATGAAGAACTGGCTAGTAAGCGTGGATTTATCTGGGCACGTACCATTCCGTTGTTGAAAAAGTATCTTTTCTTAGGATCCGGTGCAGATACCTTTTCCATTGTATTTCCACAGCATGACTATGTTGCAGCATATAACAATGGATATGGAGATCAGTTGATTTCAAAACCACACTGTATGTATTTACAGGTTGGAGTGCAGACTGGCGTTGTGTCACTGATTGCAATGTTAGTGTTCTTTGGAATGTACATTGTTCAGAGTTTTTGCCTATATGGTAAGAAAATAGGGGATTCGCTCCTTGATAAATTTGGTGTGGCGATTTTGGTGGGAACGGTAGGTTATATGGTATCGTCTATTTCCAATGATTCAAGTGTTACTGTTGCACCAGTATTCTGGTGTCTAATGGGACTTGGAATTGCTGTAAATACTATGGTAAAGAAGCAGAGAGAATATGAAAAACAACAGTAACTATTCAGAACCCTCTATAATGGAACAATTAGATACGTTATGCATGCATATAAGTAGCTGATTGTTCCATTATAGAGGCACTCGAATAGAGTTGCCCCCATATATGAGCAGTCTTAGTGCGTAGCACGGAACTGGGCAGTAGCTCTCATCCAATCACTGTTCGCTTAGGCTCCAGTTCTTGGGAGAGCCTTGCATGCCAGTTTCCAATAGAGTTTTATACGCCATTTGGGCGTTAAAACTCTGGAAACAGTGCAAGTCCGTAAGGACGACGAGTGCGAATGTATGGGGAGAGTTCGGAATAGTTACAAATAGGATAATCTATAGATAAATTTTGGAAGTTGTTTGGGATATTCTTGCTGGGATGAGAATATCCTGAACCTTACCGAAAAAGAGATTGGTTACAGTTCACAGATATGTGAACAGTAACGAGATTGTTCCTTGTAGGTTTATGTGAAAGCAGGAAACTCTTGGTTTGGCATAAGTCTATAAAGCAGACCTGTCTGTTTGGCAGGCATTACGATGAGAGAAAGTGTTTGAGGTTACGGTATACTGTAGTGGAAAGTGTGGCACGATTTACTTGATAGAGATAAAGGGTGTGAAAACATGAAAATGATAAAAGAGAATAATATATTCATTGAAATAGTAGAAAAACTAAAAAATAATAAGGGCGAAAAAGGTGTGATGGAAGCCTTCGCTTTGCTTGGTAAACGGTTTTCCTGCTGTAGAATTGCGTTGTTTGACTATCACCTGTACCAGGACGTATTTGAAAAAAAATATGAGTGGATCAATGAAGAAAAAGGGGACCTAGAGCCCCTTCGTGAAAAATTGAATAAAGATCATTTTTTTGATTTGGAAAAGAAGACAATGGGAGAGGAACTGAAGCAGGTTTCTGACCAGGAGAGTTTGTCCTTTTTTGAGCAGGTGAAAAATGGGGAAACTATGCCGGAACATTTCTTTTACCGTTATGTAGTGGAACGGGAGAATGAGATAGACGGTGTTGTTCTATTAGAGAGTGCAAGGGAATTTGATGAGAAAGATATAGAATGTCTTGGTATGTTGTTCTATATGCTTGAAGAAGAATCTAGCATGACAAAAAGTATTCAAGAACTACAGACTACCAATAACTTTTTGCAGACATTATATAGCAAAATGCAGACCGGATTGTTGCAATGTGTTATGGAGGAACATGCCCTTCGCATGGTACGGGCCAATGAAGCTTGTTTTCAAATCTATGGCTGTACCAGAGAACAATATCTGGAAGTGTATGGAAACAGTTTGGAACGCTTCGTATATGTTGAGGACTGGCCAGAGGTGAAAGAATGTCTGGAGAGATTGCAGATCGGCGATGAAGTGATGGAATATGAGCACCGATACATTAACTATTATGGTCAGATGTGTTGGATGCATGTAAATGCACTGAAGATGGTGAATGACGACAGAGAAGAAGTGATTCAATTGATTTTCGTGGACATTACACATGCGAAACAGTTGGAGAAGGATTTGGAACATGAGAAGGAGCGGTATCGGATTGCATTAGACAGCTCCTCAGACGTGATTTTTGAATATGATATTTTAAATGACAGTTACGTGTCTTATGGCTCTTTTACCGACTCTTCCAAGCCAAAGACAACACCGGTTTCCATTAATGCATACAAGAGAAAATTGTTAAAAGGAAAAGTGTGTGATAATGACGGAATCCCAGATTATTTGGATTTCCTGTCTGGAAATAACAAGTCTTCTATTGAAATTCGTGAAAAATATTTTGAAAATGGGCGTGAGAAACATATCTGGGTTGCCATCGAAGGAACCCCAATATATGAGCATGGAATTTTAGTAAAGATAATCGGTAAGAAGACAAATATAAACGAAAAGAAACGGAAAGAAAAAGAGGCGTTGGATGTCGTTCAGAGAGATCCGTTGACAAAGTTGTACACAAGAAAAGTGGGGGAAGAGTTAATTAAAGAATATCTGGAAGAGAAGAGAGAGGAGGAAATTGGTTCTTTTCTTTTGATTGATTTGGATAATTTCCAGGCAATCAATGATACATATGGATACACATTTGGTGATGCGATTTTGGAAGAGGTAGCAGAAGTCATCAAAGCGGCTACTCGTCAGGAAGATATTTCGGTTCGTTATGGTGGAGATGAATTCCTGATCCTTATGAAAAATACAGAACCAGAACGAACACAGGTATATGGAAAACGAATCTATGAGAAAATCTGCAATATATATGCGGGAGAAGATGAAAATATTCAAATTTCCTGCAGTGTGGGAATGGTTTCTACAGAAATAGCATCGGATTATCAGAAAATGTTCCAGTGTGCAGACAGCATGCTGGCTTATGTAAAGAAGCATGGGAAGAACGATGCCATTTGTTATTCTCCATCCAGCAAAGCTGTGCTGGAAATGGAGGGGGCAGGATATCGGGAAAATCAGCAAGATGATCCGTTGGAGAATGTATTATCGGAGAAGAATAATGAAGATTTAATTTCTTTTGCTTTTTCGATTTTGGAACAGTCAAAAGACTTACGATCTGCAATCAATTTATTGTTGGCGAAGATAGGAAGACAATTAAAACTGAATAAAATCAGTATCATTGAGAATGACCCGAATTTCTTGAGTAATATTATTACTTACGAATGGGTTACAAAAAAGGAATATCATGACTCCATTTGTAAATACACCATTGAGCAGAGAGAATTGGAACAATGGCAGAGTAAATTTGACATAGAAGGTTTGTTCGTTATGGAGGAAGAGTGGCGCAGCGAATTTACAGACGCAGTAAAACTGGAACAAAACGAGCCAAGAGTTCGAAATCAGCTTTATAGTGCTATTTATGAGGAAGGTGAGTTCAGGGGCGCAGTAGTGTTTGAGCATTCTGATCCTTTGTATGTATGGTCCAGGGAGATTAAGACAAAGCTGAAAGAAGTCTCTAAGATTATTTCGACGCATATTACAAAGGCAAATGCAGATATTGCCAGCAAAGCTAAGACTGAATTTTTGTCAAGAATGTCCCATGAGATTCGTACACCGATGAATGCCATTGTTGGTATGACTACCATTGCACAAAGTGTGGTTGGTGATGAACAGAAAGTGGCAGAATGTCTGGACAAAATAAGTACATCCACACAGTATTTGTTGTCTTTGATCAATGATATCCTGGATATGTCCAGAATTGAAAGCGGAAATATGAGTGTGTGCCGTGAACCATTTTATTTGGACAAATTGGTTGGGGAAATTGAAGTGCTTATGTCTGCTCAGGCAGAAAATAAGAAGATTTCCTTAGAAGTAGAGAGAGGATATTCCAGTCTGTGCCTGATTGGAGATGAACTTCGCCTGAACCAAGTGTTGATCAATATAATTGGAAATGCAGTAAAGTTTACCCCGGAAAATGGGACCATTCGTTTGTCGGTAAGACAGAAACTGCAGGAAGATGGAGCGGCTACCATAGAATTTAGTGTGAAGGATAATGGAATTGGAATCAACGCAAATAATTTGGAGAGAATATTCAATGCTTTTGAACAAGAAGAATCCAATACCGCACGAAGATTTGGTGGAACAGGTCTTGGCTTAGCCATCAGTAGTAATCTGGTATCCTTGATGGGCGGAAAACTTAAGGTAGAAAGTGAAGAAGGCAAAGGTTCGGAGTTTTATTTTACTTTGCAGTTCCCGGTAGCTCAGGAAGAAAAAAAAGAGACGGAAGTATCCGAGCAAAGTGTGGAAGAGCAGTTTGATTTTGAAGGTTTCCGTTTATTAGTGGTAGAGGACAATGCTTTAAACGCAGAAATTGCACAGACGGTTTTGGAGATGGTCGGCGTGGAAACGGAACTTGCTGGGGATGGAAGACAGGCAGTAGATATGTTTGAAAAAGCAGAACCTGGGTACTACGATGCGATTCTTATGGATATTCGAATGCCTGTGATGGATGGATTAGAGGCAACAAAGCATATTCGTACCTTGGGAAAACCAGATTCCAGAACTGTCCCAATAATTGCAATGACGGCTAATGCATTTGACGAAGATATGAAGAAATCAATTGACAGTGGTATGAATGGGCATTTATCGAAACCAATTGATATTAATATGTTGTATGAAGTATTAAAGAATAATTTAATGTAATGATACCAGGGTCAAAAGGTCTGCCCCCCCATGAACCTGCTCAAGTGAGGGTGAACAGTAACTTGAATAGTTACACGAAAAAAGAAAAAAAGTGTCAGGGATTGACAAATGTGAAGTTCGTTGCTACAATGAGTAATAGAATTTAATTGGACTGTGAAATGGCATTGCACAGAATGAAAGATAGCTAGAATTGAAAATAAAGTGAGGAATATCATGAGCGAACAGAATAATGAAATGGACAAGAGTTTTTTGAATAAAAGAGTGTTATTGGTTGAAGATAATGAAATCAACGCAGAAGTTATGGTTGCAATGTTAGAAGTAAAGAATATTGCAGTAGAAGTTGTATATGATGGAGAAGAGGCGGTAGATAAGTTTGAAAGCTCGCCTGCAGGGTATTATAATGCTATATTGATGGATATTGAGATGCCGGTCATGACAGGTGTGGAAGCGTCAAAGGTAATTCGTAATTTACATAAGCAGGATGCCATGACTATACCGATTATTTCCGTTACTGCAAATTCGATCTTTGAGAATGTATTTTTCTCAAGAAAGTATGGTATGGACGATTATGTAGGAAAACCAATTGAACCGGAGAATCTATATGCGGTCTTAAAGAAATGGTTTGACAAGTATGCAAAATAATGGGTTTCTTGTGCGAAACATTAGGTGAAATAGCAAGAAATATTGGAAAAAGAAGTTCTAGTGGCGAAGAACTTCTTTTTTTAAAAAAGTTGTTGACATAAGAGAGGGTTGGGTGTAAAATAGAGAGGCAGTGTTGTTGAGAACACAGAATGTATAGGGGAATCATACAGTGGCAGTATCACGGTCTCCAAAACCGTTCACGGGGGTTCGAATCCCTCTTCCCCTGCTACTAAGAACGCATTTAGGCAGTTATGTCTGAATGCGTTTTTCTATTTGTAACGAAGTTTCAATGTGAAATAAAGGGGCAAAAGGACACTAAATAAATTGCTATTGTAAAAATGCACAATAAATATAGGTTTTTCACACGCTAATCAACGAGAAGAAAAAGGTGGACGATGAAAACGGTATTCCATGGAATGAGGAGAAATAAAGCATGAAAAAAGTAATTATATTTGAACAAGGGATAGAAAGTTTATCTTTCTTTTCGAAAAGGATTGCAGAAACCTTGGAAAAAGAAGGACAGCAGGTATTCCATTATCAGTTGGATCAGGATGCATCAGTGGCAGAAACTCAAAGAAAAAAACTAAAGAAATTTCACAAACCTGGGGAGACTATGCTGATCACCTTTAATTTTAATGGATTCCGTGGAGAGGAAGAATTTTATGAGGATGGAGTGTTGGTCTGGAGAAAGTTAGAAATCCCTTGTATTAATATTATGGTCGATCATCCTTTTTATTATCCAGCATTGCTGGATAAAGTGGAAGAGGAACTAGGATTTGATTTGTATTATCAGGTGTTGATCGATGGGGACCATGAGAAGTTTATCCGCCGATTTTATCCTGGAATTACCAATGTAATGTTTTTCCCGCTTGCAGGCAGTTGTGCAAAGAATATTTCAGAAGAGAGAAAATATGATGTGGTTTTCACGGGAAATTACACTCCTCCACAGAAATTTCGAAAATACATTGAACGGATTGATGATGAATATACGGCCTTTTACGAAGGAATCATTGCGGATTTAATTGAGCATCCGGACACTACTATGGAACAGGCATTTGAAAAACATTTGAAAAGAGAAATGGGTGAAATATCCCATAAGGATCTTCGAACCTGTATGGGAAATATGATATTTATCGATCTCTATGTGAGATTTTATTTTCGTGGGGAAGTGATCCGCACCATTGCAGAAGCCGGAATTCCAGTACATATATGGGGAGCAGGATTTGATCAATTAGAGTGTAAAAAGCCGGAAAATCTTATTTTGGAGGGTCCTACTGATACGGAGGGGTGTTTAAATGCTCTTGCAAATGCAAAGATTTCTTTAAATGTAATGCCGTGGTTCAAGGATGGGGCTCATGATCGTGTATATAGTGCCATGTGTAATGGGGCATTGTGTCTCACGGATCCCAGCCGTTTTATGAGAGAAGATTTGTTAGAAGGAGAAAATGTGATTTTTTATAGCCTTAAGGAGTACGAAAAGCTTCCGGATCGGATATGCCAACTGCTTTCTCAGGAAGGGAAACGAGAAAAGATTGCAGAAGGGGGAAAGGAACATGCAATGAAAAATCATGTGTGGTCAGAGCGGGTTCCGCAATTGCTGCAATTTGTTAGGAAGGATGTGTGAATAGTAACAATACTTTCGCAGGCCAACCCCTTCATAAAAGTTTAAGGCTTAACGAAATGACATTGGTCGTGAACAGTGGAAGGTTACAAAAAAACATGTTATCAGAAAGAAAGAATAAGACTGTAACAAATTCTGTAACATGGTAATATTTTCGTAGTTTAAATTTAAAAAAAAGAAAAATAATTGTGATGTATTTGGTGTTTGTGTCCTTTATAATGTAAAGTAAGTTCTATTATGTGAAAGAAACAAGCCATGAGAGAGTAGGAGCGTAGCGAAAGAGGAGTGGTGAAATGAAAAAAGACAAATGTAAAGCTTTTGTATTTGGACTAGGGATGCTAGGGCTGATTGTCGGCGGTATTGTAGGGAGAACCGTATTCACCAATGCAGTGAATATGGAGATTTCTATTGGGGAGTTAAATGTAGAAGTACCGGAGAATGCATTGGCACCGGATGTAAATTCTTCTTTGAACATAAGATATCAGCCTTCTGTCAATTCGGCGGTTATAGGCAAGTTATATACTGGTGATTTGGTGAAGTGCGTGGGTTCCGATGGAAATTGGACACAGGTGGAAGTGGATGGGCAGATTGGGTATGTTTCCAGTCAGTATGTATTGGCAGGAAATGAATTAAAGAAATACATAAAAAATAATCTGGACAAATTTAACGTAGAGGCAGTGCAGACAGATAAGTCTTTTCAGGCTGTCTATAAGAAGAAAAAAGACGCCCAGGAAGATGATAGTACCATAGAAATGATAGGAACTATGAAGAAATCCACGGTTGCCTATGCAACCAAGAGTACTTCTGCCACCAATAAGAAGGGCTACAAGAAGGTCAAGAAGAGTATGGTTGCGGTAGATGGTCTTCGTATGCGGTCTAAGCCATCTTTGGATGGAGAGATTTATACTGTATTGGGAAGAGGTACCATTTTGGACATTGTCTCAAAGAAGCAGTCTGGATGGTACAAGATTAAATATGATGGTAGGACAGGCTATGTGTCTTCTGCCTACTGTGCTGATGTGACAGTGAAACAAAAGAAAAGTAATATTGTGACGAAACTTTCCAAAGGCCAAAAGTATATAGTAGATGAGGTAAGTCAGAATTGGGTCGCTTTGCAGTTGGATACAGGAATTGCATATGTACTTCGAAATACCTGTAAGGTTGTGACAAAGACTACCCAGGAGGAAAATAATGTAGTTGGCTGGTTGGAGAACAATGAGACCTGTCAGGTTTGCCAGGTGGTAGATGACATGGCGTATATTTCCTTGGCTGATGGGAATCAGGGATACATACCTGCAGATACTTTGCAGGCCAGTATTGCATACAGTGACATTTCTTTCGATCAGTCAGTGATTGAAAAGGAACAAAAGAAATTGCTTGTTGCACAACAAAATTCTGCTTCTGTGGGAGAAAGTTCTACAGGTAAGGTGGATTCTGGTGCAGGAGCTACAGCGACTGCGGCACCAACTGCACAGGCAGTAAGTACCGCGGCTCCAGTACAGATTAATTTGAAAAATGTTTCAGAGACTAGAAGAAATCTAGTGAATTATGCATTGACATTCGTGGGAAATAAGTATGTATGGGGAGGAAACAGTCTTACAGAAGGTGTGGATTGTTCCGGTTTCACACAGCAGATTTTCCTACAATACGGAATGAAATTGAACCGTTGTTCCTATCAGCAACCGGAAAATGGAACCGAGATTTCTTTTGACCAATTACGACCAGGAGATCTGGTGTTCTATTTTGATCAGACAACACAGAGAATTGGACATGTTGCTATCTATATTGGCGATGGGTATATTGTACATGCTAAGTCCTCAAAAGCAGGAATAACAACAAATGAATGGAATTACAGAACGCCATATAAAGCGGTAAATGTATTAGGCGATTAACATCGCAAGAAAAAAGGCAATACAAAATGATTTCATTTTGTATTGCCTTTTTGAATGTTTTTGAAATAACAACATCTGAATGGATGATGTTGGTTCCAATGTCTATTCTGTTTTTTATAACTTTGTAACATTGGATGCCTGTGGTCCTTTTTCTCCATCTGTTACATCGAACTCTACATTATCTCCATCTTCTAATACTTTGAATCCCTCCATGTTTAATGCTGAAAAGTGAACAAAAACATCTTTTCCCTCTTCGTCAGAAATAAATCCAAAACCTTTCTTTGCATTAAACCACTTTACTGTACCTTTCATAACAAAAGCCTCCTAAATAATATAATATGTCGTACGTCATCTATCCATTACACCCCATTATTTTATGCAATAAAAAAACAACACACCATTACAATTTATCATATTTTATGTAAAATGTCAAATTTTGCGGACGAAAAATATGATATTTTGTTGAAAAAATTGCAATAATAAATAGAATTGTTGTGAAAAGTGCAAAAAAAGAGGAGATGTTTCTAAGTGATTGAAATCTTTGAAGGATAGATGGCAACTTTGGACAGGAATGATAGAGTTGGAGCTGCCATTAGTTCTACATGACAGCACTTTTTGTTTGTGTTATAATACTTAAGGAAAGTATCATAGTCAGAGCAGTCAAAAAAAGAACAGATTTACAAAATGTAAAACTGCTCTGAGTGTGATTCTTTTCTATTGTACCAAGTTGCGACCGTGTAGCCGGTACTTATATGGAGATAGT
>JBGVLO010000205.1:0-6724 GCA_045124315.1 Lachnospiraceae bacterium | reverse complement strand
TTTGTCAATATAAATCTGAGAATGTACAACGGAATCAAACTCTTCATTTCCGCGGTTTAAAAAAATCCCCATACGAACACTTCCTTCCTGCTATTACCTTTAGTATAACACAAAGGAAGGGAATCACTCCACCACTTTTAGCTGAATTGTTTTCTGCCAATTGCCCCATTTTTTCGTATTTTTGTCATAGGTTCTGATGCGGACGAAACATTTTGCTCCGCTGTTTTTTATAGATACTTTGGTAGTTTTTCCAGTTAATGTCACGGACTTTTTGTTGGCAAAGTTTTTATTGGAAGCATACTGGATTTTATACTTGCCTACTTTTGCATTTGCCTTCCACTGTAAAAGAATGGTACCATTTTTTATAGTTGCCTTCATTCCTTTTGGCTTTTCGCTTCCTATGATCTGTACCTTCTGTTTCAGGTTTGCAGCTACTGATGCATTTTCCTTTGCAGCCCCGGTTGTATTACCAGAAGTGTTCTGTGGCTGTGCAGTTGCGATTGGTGTTGCGGTTACCAGTGGTGTTGTGGTTGGCACTTGTGTATTTTGTTCAACCAAGTTGGAACCAGGGGTCTGTGTTGCATTTCCAACGGCTGGAACCTGCATTCCATTGGAAGGATCTGCAGCAGGACCACCCACTAACACTTCCTCAACTGGAACGGTTCCAATCACAGGAATTGCATATCCACATACTGTGGTATATACGGCTTCTCCAAATGTTTCTGTTAATTTTTCCTTTGTATTCTCATAGGATTCTTCTAAAATACCCACCCAGATTCTAGGTTCATTTTTTTCTTTTTCTATAGTGTATCCCCAGCCTACGATTCCATATCCTTCTTTCCAATCCTGACTTATCTGCTTCATCACTTGTTCCAACTCACTGTGGGAATATTGGCAAGGGAAGAATTGAACTCCTATTTCCTCTGAGACAAGCTGTCTGATTTCCTGTTGTTTCTCTTCTGTATTTTCTGTTAAATACACATTAAAATTCTTCAAAGAGCCATCACTGCTAGAATAGCCCCCCACATACTCTGGATATCCCTTTTGCTCCCATTGCAAGAAAGGGTGATAGGCCGGATAGGCCACATTTTCGCCTGAAGAAGCACTTCCACTTGTGGATCCACTTGAGACACTGGAATCCGGCAATGGCACTGCAGTACATGGCTGCACAGGATTTGATCCACCTCCCTCTGCCACTCCCGGCTCTCCATAAGAGATCGACGGCGTTGCGGGTGGCACTACCACATCCCCAATATTTCCAATTGGCAACGACGGTGCTGACACTGGCCCACCTATACTTCCGGCATTTCCATAAGAGATAGAAGGGGTTGCCCATGCAGTTGATGAGCCACTACCGTCTACATACGAAACCGTCGGCAAAACGACCGGTTCAGAACCTACTCCTATAGACGAAGTTGTTTCCGATGATACGGTTGCTTCTCCGATACCCATACTGTCCGATACTTCCATGGACTGGCACTTGGCAAAATCAGCCTGTCCCATACTTCCAACCATTGCCAAAGCTACTACACTTCCTACTATTTTTTTACTTTTTCTAATCATACGCTTTTCCTCCATTGATATATTTTAGACCCGCTCCTGTTACCGGAACAACTGTATTCACCGGCACAACCTTATCCACTGGCACAACTTCATTCACGGGCACATCGATTCTATCGGAAAGGGGTTTTTGTGTTTGAACAGCACTTTGCATCTCCTGCTGACTGCTCTCTGCTTCGCAAAAATCCATATGCTGTACAGGAGTTCCTACCGGCTCCTTAGCAGGGGCGGTGACTGGTTCGCTAACATCTACAGGCATACCAGTCTCGCATGGGATACCTGGGATAGGCGAAACCTGCTGCACCTTCTCCTCTGAATTTGCTTCTTGTTTTGTTTCGTCCGGATACTGTTTGGAGTTTTCCTTCTTCTTCCTGTCTGTAGGTTTCACTTTCTCTTGTTTCTGCCTTTCGTCCTGAACCTTTTCCTGCTGATTTTCTTCCTGTGTGTTTTGAGAAAAAGCAGGTTGCTTTCCTCGATCTTCTCTTTCCTCTTTCTCTTTCTTTTTCCCACTTGTAGATTGATTTCCCGTTTCCACTTCTTTCTTTGAATCGATCTCCGGTGCAGCTTCCACTTTCTGTTTCTCCTGTATCTCCTGTTGCTCTGGTTCTTCTGTCTCGTCTGCCACATAGAAACCATTTGTATTCTCTCGTTCCGGAAGTCTGTCCTGCAAAAACCAACCTCCTATTGCGGCACTACAGATTGTCAAGGCTGCTGCCATTCCAACAAAATATTTCGAGCTCCTCTGTCCTTTCCATCTCTGTGCCTCCTGCATCTTTCCCAAAATCTTTTCCTGCAGAGCAGGATTCGGCAACGGTCTTTCTTGAAAGCTCTGTTCCAGCATACGCTCTAATTCATACTTCATAGCCCTGCTCCTCCATTATTTTTCTTAATTTTTCTTTTGCCAAACGCAATCGACTTTTTACCGTGTTTTGAGAAATATGTAATGTTGTGGCAATTTCTTTTGCTGTCATATCACCGGAATACATCATCTGAATGACCAATCGTTGGGAATCCGGCAATGTATAGATTGCTTTTTGTAAAGCACGGTTTCGCTCTACCTCCAACAATTCCTTCTCTATGTTGTGTTCGGAGCAGATCCAGTTCCATTGTTCCTCCTCCAGTTGTTCATTCACTTCGGCTCTTCTCCACATTTTCCTGCGCTGATTTTTCCAATGTTTCGCAGCAATTCCCAGCAAATAATTTTTATTTTCCCTTTCCTCTTTGAACAAAACAGTCCTTCGTTTCTCTACAAAAGTAACAAAAGTATCCTGACACAAATCCTCAGCCTCTTGTCTGTTTCCTGTCAGATAACAGCAAAACTGATAGACTTGGTTCATATACCGTTCTATTAGCTTTTTCATTTCATCTGTTGTCATATATTTTCCTTCTCTAATGCATTGAGATTGTAACTGTAGAATCTTCTGGTAAAATCCTCTACATTTATATACTGTCGTAAGGGTTCCATTTGGGTCACAATACAGAAAAAAAGAGTCCCCGACGATGTTTGATTGGTTGAAAGCTACTGCGTTCTTTGAACTACACATCCTCGCGGAGCGTTTTTGCTCTATAGGACGAACTTTCCTATAGAGTAAAAAAAGACTCCTTTCGGAGCCTTATAGGGGGCTGGAATGTCACCAAACCTTTCTCCCCGTATTTGTTAATCGTGTTTGTTTGCCTGTGCCAATTGTGCCTCTAGAGAACGAATGCGTTCTTCCATCTCTGATTGCATTGCGTCTTTTTCTTCTTGGACTTTGCGAATACGTTCATCCTTTTGTTTGCTTTCTTCTTTTATTTGTTTACTTTCCTCTTGAAGTTGTTTTTTTTCCTTTTCATCTTTTTCACTTTTTTCTTCAAGTTGTTTATTCTTCTCTTGAAGTCTTTGAATAACTTCTGCACTCTGTTGTTTTCCTAGTTCCACACTAGCAGCCAAATCCCGACGGTAACGTTCTCTTGCTTCCATTTGCATTTTTGCTTTTTCATCTGCAGTAAGCTCCTGTAAGGTGACAATGCTTTGCTTAATATATTCATTCTTTTCTGCTAACATTTGAATCTCCTCCCACGTCTGTGCTTTAAAAAGCTGAGCCCAGTAATAGATTTCAGGGATATCCCTTTGGTCTTTTGGATTTCCTAGTTGATTTAATTGTAGCATGTATATGGCGAATTTGTCACTATATTTATGGCCGGTTTGGAGATTATATAGAAAGTATTCAGAATAAAGAATTTGTGGAAAATCATTTGGAGTAAAGTCCATAATGCTGACATGCACTGTTTTCTTCACATGGATATAATCTTCACCCGATTTCAGCTGGTTAAACATACGACAGAGGTACGTAAGGGAACGTTCCGGCCAATTTCCTAAATTTGCTACCTGCATTTCCAGATTGATCACATGAGTATCGTTTAGAAGCAATTTAATGTCGAGAATTATGTTCTTATCATCGATGGTCTCCCCTTCCTCAATAGGATTGGTAATCGTTACAGAAGAAATCTCGTCCGGTTTTAGGGATAACAGTGCGGATAGAAGCCCGCGAAGTGCAGTTTCATTTTTTTGGAGAAAAGCTTTAAAGAAAAAGTCATTTGTTAAGGTATAGGGCAATTGTCCTGTAAGTGTTTCACTTGAAAATTCTCCTTCTGATCGGGTTTCCTTTTTTATTTGGTTTTGTTGCAGCTGTTCTGCTGATGCTTCACTTGAAACTTCTTGTGATAGTTTCATCTTTTCTCTTGATTCATCTTGTTGTTTGTTTCTTGCCATAGGCAAAACTCCCTTCTCTCTTGTGTTTCGAATAAGTTAATAGTTATAATCTTTTTTGAAAACTTGGCGATCTGCCAATGGGAACAAGTCCCGATGATAATGATAAAAGCAGAATGCTTTTAGGAAATTGATTACAGGGAATAAATTTTTCCCCATGGGTTTTATTATATAGACAATTTAGGAAAGTGCAAGTTTTTTTACAACACCCTGCACTGTTTTCAGTCTTCTGATACGTGCATTGCTGTATGTTGCAACCACCTACCAGAAATACATTGATGAAAGGAATGATTTCCTTTGAATATGCAAAATATCTGCGAATTTAGAAAATCATTGTAACAGTTCAGCCGGGGGCTGTCCTGTTACGGCTCACAACAAGCTTACGCATGCAAATTGCTGTGAGCCACACCTAATTCATGGAATTTGCTCCCCATGGTTCACCCAATTCAGAACCATGATATTCGATGTGAGGGACATTATTAAATGCATACTCACTGATAGAAGTGACGGTATTAGGAATAGCGATACTGATCAGACTAGTACAATTCTCAAATGCATGATCACCGATAGAAGTCACTCCATCAGGAATAACCGCATATGTAGCATCAGAACTATTTTCCACACCTGTTACTGTTTTTCTATCTTCTGAAAGTATCAACTTCGCCAATACTTTATCGCTAGATGAATCATCCGTAGCACTTCCAGTTGGTGTTGGCGCTTCTGTTGCAGTTTCTGTTGGTTGCACAGATGCACTTGTTTCCGGTGCAGAAGATGCCTGTGAAGCAGGTGCTTGTACAACAGGAGCCTGTGTATTAGGAGCCTGCGTAGTCGTGTTCTGATCCGCTTTCTTCACAGTTACCTTACACTTTAGCACCTTTTTGCCTACTTTGGCTTTTACCTGTGCTGTTCCTGCTTTTTTCGCTGTTACTTTCGCAGCCTTATTTGTGGTTTTTGCAACGGCAACGATCTTCTTGTTGCTGGATGACCATTTTACCGTGCCGGATGCACCCTTGACGGTAAGCTTCTTGCTCTGTCCTACCTTCAATGATAAACTGTTTGTACTTAGTTTTGGATTACTTGCGGCCTGTGCCCCATTTGCTGCAGGCATGGAAGCACACAAAAGTGCCAGCGACATACTGATACTCCAAAACAAACAGAGTATCGTTTTGAAGCATTATGATACTGGGGGCAAAAAGTATTTTGACTCGACGAACTGCACATCCTCGCGAAGCGTCTTTTGAAATTCATATTCTCTTTCTTTCTAACTAGCCAATCGTTATTCTCTCAATCCTACACACATGTTCCTTCTTCTCAGAACGCTTTTCATAACTAATTCCCACAAGAAGCACTTCACCCTTATATCCATTGAGGGCTTCCACATACTTCTTCTCTCGGATCTGATCCAAAGCTGTTTCGCATTTTTTATTCCATTTCAGTTCTACCACCATGGCTGGTTTATCCCTTCCCGGCAATGGAACAAATACCATGTCTGCAAATCCATACCCTGCCGGCATCTCCCGTATGATTTTGTAGTCATTCCGAGCGGTATAATAAGCCAGGGTAATGCAGCTTGCCAGCGAATTTTCATCATGGTAATTAAGGATACTGGTATTTTCCCTATGGCAAATGTCAATCTGCTCCGCTACTTCCTCTTCATCACCTGCAATGGTTGCCCGTAACAGGCGTTCGGATTGGTCTATGGCATGAATGACATTATCCCATCCGGTATCTTCTATGGTATCTTCAAAACACATTCGAACTTCCTTATTTGGCAGGTAAGCCTCCTGTGTTGTTTCATCAAATGCCAGATATCCCAGATGGATCAAAGCAGTCAAAACATCATCTTTTCTCTTGAAACTGGTCATATCATTTTCGTAAGTTCTTACCTTTACCTTCACACGATGTCCACCCATAATCGCAACTATAGCATCCCGCAAACCATCAAAATTCATGGTGATGTAGTGGACAAGATTGTTATAGGCAACAGTCTGTGACCAGTAATTCTCACACCTATGATCCAGCATTGCACGCACTACAGAATTCGGTCCGCAGATATGCTCCACACTACCAAAAGAATACCCATCATACCAGTCCATGATTTCCTCATAATCCATCTGATATTTCTCACACAGACCTTTTACTTCCTCCTCCGTAAATCCAATATACTTTGCCAGTCCTTTTGGATTTGTCATGGTATACTCATAAAAGTTATTGAGGGCAGATTCGCTGTTATACTTTTTAATTGGAAGGATTCCTGTGAGATATGCCAATACGGTAAACTTTTTGGAACTGTTTCCTTTAAACAATCCCCGCAATAAGTTGATATATCGCTCCTGTACCTTAGAATTGGCTTTGTCATCCCGAAACAGGCAGTCCCACTCATCGATAATGATCACAAACTTTGCCCCGGTCTTG
>JBGVLO010000204.1:0-3871 GCA_045124315.1 Lachnospiraceae bacterium | reverse complement strand
AATATTAAAGGATAAAGTGGAAGAGGTAGATGATGAAGTAAAAGTACATTATCTGCTGGATATCAAGCATATCAATACGGAAAAGTTAGGTGCTTATGTCATTTGTCTGGAAAGTATTAAAAAAGAACTGATGCGTATGCTGGATATGTCAAAGAGCAATGTTTTGGAAGCCTTTGATGTGTTTAAAAAACAGGATAAGGTAAAATATGAAGCCATTGAAAAAAGAGAAGAGTACGTAGATTATCTAAATAAAGAAATCTCAAAATATATCACCACTGCAGTTACCCATGAAGGTACCAGCAGTGGTAGTACGGTATTTAATGCTTTGTATGCAATTACCAGTAACATAGAAAGAATCAGTGACCATGCCATGAATATTGCAGGTTACTCTCACATGATTGCAGAAAAGAAGATCAATTTTTCTGAACATGCCCAAAATGAGATTCTAGAGTTAAAGGGAATTTGTAATAAGTTGTTTGACTTGCTGAATCAAAGACCGACAGATGTTGTTGACTGGCATGAAAAGGTAGCTTGTATGGAGCAAAAAATCGATGATGTCACGGTGCAGTATCGAAATAATATGTTTGTAAGAATACAGCAAGGCTCCTGTTCTGATGAAGGAAGTATTTTATTTTCTGAAATGTTGACGGATTTCGAAAGAATCGGGGATCATGCACTTAATATTTCAAATGAGATGTTAAAAATTGCAATGGTTGAAAATAAATAAAATGAAATGATGCATGAACTTAATGATTGATGGAGTTTGGAGTTTTAATCCATGATAAGAGGTGAGCTATGATTAAGAATGTGTTAAAAGGTATTGTAATCGGGATTTCTAATATTTTACCCGGTGTCAGTGGTGGTACCATGGCGGTTTCCATGGGAATTTATGACAAGTTAATTCATTGTATTAACCATTTATTTAAAGATTTCAAGAAAAATCTATTATTTTTATTTCCCATTGCTGTAGGAATGGTGATAGCTATTATCGCTAGTGCATTTGGTATTGACTATTTGTTTGAAACATTTCCGTTTCAGACCAATTTATTATTTATTGGTCTGATATTAGGTGGACTTCCGGCTATTTATGATAAAGTAAAGGGAACCACCGTAAGGCCGGGACATATCCTTTGTGTGGTGTTGTTATTCCTGCTTGTGATAGGAATGGCATTACTAAATGACAAACAGGGTGGAGTAGCAGTGATTGGTACCGGAATGATGGATTTGGTGAAGTTATTTCTGGTGGGTGTCATTGCGGCGGCGACCATGGTAATTCCAGGTGTCAGCGGTTCCATGATGCTGTTATTGCTGGGATATTATAATCCAATTCTGGATGCTATTAAAGAATTTGTGGCAGCTTTGCTGAAATGGGATATGGAAGCCATGGCAAAAGTACTGTTTCTTTTGATTCCTTTTGGTATTGGTGTGATAGTAGGAATTGTGCTAATTGCAAGGTTGATGGAATTTGTATTTCAAAAATATCCGAACTATGCATATTGGTCCATCATTGGTTTACTATTAGCTTCACCTATAGCCATTTTGATGGTGGGACATTTCCTAAAGATTACTTTGGTGAGTGTAGTTACCGGAATCATTACATTGGGATTAGGATGTTTCATTGCAGGAAAATTGGGTGATACATAAATGTGGCACCTAGCCACGTTAGTGGCGGTTTACAAGATATGTCGTGAATAATTAAGGTGTAGAATTATGGTGACAAAAAGTGTATAATAATTCGTAGGCAGCAAGGGGGCTGTCGCATTTGGAAAATTTCTACAGGATATGGGTGTTTTTTTACAGATCATTCCATGTCTTGCGATTTTTTCACTTGGTGCGACAGCCTTAATTATTAAGATAGGGAAGATGATACAAATGACAGGATATGTTTTATGTGTGGCCGGTATTATATTGCTTTGTGTACTGGCAGAAAAGTTTTCGGATAAATTTGGCATGCCGGCATTGATTTTATTTATGTTTATTGGCATGTTGTTTGGCAGCGACGGCATTTTTGGAATACCGTTTGATAATTTTTCCCTTGCGGAAAATGTTTGTTCCATTGCATTAGTGTTTATCATGTTCTATGGTGGATTTAATACAAAGTGGAGTGCTGCAAAGCCTGTGGCTGGAAAGTCCATTGTGTTATCAACTTTAGGGGTAGTGATTACTGCAGGCATTACTACTTTATTGTGTAAATTCCTTTTGGGACTGTCTCTGCAGGAAAGTTTTTTAATCGGAGCGGTGCTTTCGTCTACAGATGCTGCCAGTGTGTTTGCAATTCTTAGAAAAAAGAAACTGAATTTAAAGGATGGAACTGCTTCCATTCTGGAAGTGGAAAGTGGTAGTAATGATCCGATTTCCTATATGCTTACCATTATTGCCGTTAGCCTGATGGGGGATTCTGAAACCGGAAGCATTGCAGGATTAATCACGTTACAGATTGTGTTTGGTATTTTAGTAGGTGTTTTGATTGCATTTTTATCCCTATTGATTTTAACAAAGACCAATCTGGTGTCAGAAGGGCTGGATACGATTTTTATGATTGCCATGGTGTTTGTATGCTATGGTGTTACTACGGTTGTAAAGGGAAATGCTTATCTTAGTTTGTATCTTTTGGGAATCATCATTGGTAATAGTAAGATAAAGCATAAGCAGACGTTGATTCCTTTCTTTGATGGAGTCACCAGTTTATCTCAGATATTGATTTTCTTTTTGATTGGATTATTAAGTTTTCCACATCAGATGCCGGAGATTATGCCTCAGGCATTGGCCATCGTTGTGATATTAACTGTGATTGCAAGACCTGTGGCGGTGTTTCTGCTAATGGTGCCATATGGATGTGGTTTAAGGCAATGTATGCTGATTTCCTGGGCGGGACTTAGAGGTGCTTCTTCTTCTGTATTTGCTATTATGGCGGTGGCTGCGGGAATTACCATGAAACAGGATTTGTTCCATATCGTATTTACGGTGTCTTTATTTTCGGTTGCCATTCAGGGAACTTTGTTACCATTTATGGCAAAGAAGTTACGGATGGTGGATGATACTGCGGATGTAAGTAAGACCTTCAATGATTATCAGGAGGAAACGTCTTTCCAGCTAATGAGAATGCACATTCCACAAGGGCATAACTGGGCGAATAAAAAGGTGAAAGAGGTGTCCATGCCTACCGGTTCCCTTGCAATTATGATTAAGCGGGGGAATGAAACCATTATTACGAAGGGGAATACATTAATTTTGCCGGGAGATAATGTGATCCTGAGTGTACCTCCTTATACACCGTCCGAAAATGAGCAGCTTGAGGAACAGTTGATTGGGAAAGAGCATGAATGGTGTGGTAAGTCGATTGGAGAGCTTAAGTTAAGTGCAGATGAATTGATTGCCATGGTGATTCGTGGGGAGGAAAACATTATTCCGGATGGAAAAACGGTGATTCAGGCTGGAGATGTAGTGGTGGTTTATAGGTAAGAAAAATAAAATATTTGGAAAAGAAGGGTGTTTTAAAGTGCATTTTCGTTGTTACAAAGTGGGTTGAAATTAATATGTAGAGGATATTTTCTAAAAAGTTTAGAAATATCCTCTTTTGGCATAGGTAGCGATTGAAAAGGTAAAATGGGGAAATGACAGTAAGTAGCGAGGAAAGTGGTGAATGGAAGAAAGTGAGAGAAGGTATGAAAATATATGTGGATGCAGATGCCTGTCCGGTGATAGGGATTGTGGAGAAAATAGCGCAAAAATATCAGATTCCGGTGATGCTGTTATGTGATACGAATCATATTTTAAGTTCGCAATACTGTGAGGTAAAAATCATAGGGGCAGGAGCGGATGCAGTGGATGTTGCATTGATAAACCTCTGTAAAAAAGGCGATATTGTGGT